>JAGSYM010000075.1 GCA_018262395.1 Nitrospirota bacterium
TGCCTCGAGCTCCTTCTCAAGGCCTTTCTTGAATTCGTTGAAGATATCCATGACATTGCCCTCGAGAGCCGGTTCGGGCATCTTCCCGGCGTCGGGGATCTCACCCTCTGCAACAGGCGTTTCCGGTTGGCTTTCCTGAGCAGCTACATCTGCTTCTGCCGTTTCTTCCTCTTCCGCCTGTCCAAGTGAGGCGAGTTTCTGGTTTATTTCGCTGTTTTCAGGGAAGAGGGACCTCAGCCGTTCCAAAATCTCCCTTGCTTCCTCAATAAGCCCCTGCCGCACATAGAAATCAGCCTCTGCTATCTCCTCGTTGTATTCATCTATTGACGGTTCCTGCAGGGTCCCGGCTGTCTCCGTCTGCTCAGGCTGCAATGACGAAACAAGCCCGGCGAGCCTCGGGTCATCAGGATTGATTGCATACGCTTCCTGGATCATCTGCCCGCTGCTCTTGCTGTCACCGGATTTCTCGTAAAGTTCATGCAGGGTAAGACACGAGGCCACGGCCTCGTCCGGTTTGCCCATATCAACATGCAGCAATTTGAGTTTGAGGTGGAGCTCAATATTTTCAGGCTCCTTCTGAATAAAGGTGTCAAGGATATCACGAGCTTTATCGAACAGCCCGTATCTGGTATAGATATCTGCCTCGATCAGTGCCTCCTCCAGAGTCTTTTCGGCTTCGATCACGATATGTTCCTTACCGATCTCCTTTTCGAGTTCTACCACCTTGTTTTTCAACACCTCGTTATCGGGTGTAAGCTTGAAGGCTTCCCGGTAATAGTTGAGCGCCTCCCGTTGTCTCCCGTTTTGCATAAAGATATCTCCAAGGGAGCCGAGCTCGCGCACAACCTGCTCGTTGTTACCGTGCTGCATAAAGAGGGTGACAAGTCTCTTCCCTGTCTCCACAGGATCAATATCCTTGAAGGACTCAAGCAGGTGTACTGCATCATCGTGATTTTCTTCAAGCAGGATATCATCGAGGATAGGAAGGTATTCTGCCCACGCCTTGTCCCGGTTGCCTTCCTTCACATACAGGTCTCCAAGTATCTTTTGTGCTCTGAGATTCGCCGGCTCAAGTGCGGCTACCTGCTTGAGATAATCCCGAGCTTCGCTGAATCTCCCAAGCGTGCTGTGAAGCTCTGCTGCCCTCAGCAGGATCTCCGTATCCTGTGGCAGAAGATTCATCACCATGTGTATATGCTCAACGGCTTTCAAGTGGTTGCCGGTCTTCTCATACAGTAAATTGAGTTCCAGGAGAGCCTGACGGTTGCATTGCTCTTTATCGAGAATCTTCTCGTAAAACCCTATTGCTTTTTCTTTATCTCCTTTTTCAAGGCTCAGGCGTGCAATATGAAAGTACTGTCTGTTGGCTTCTGACATGAGGCCATTCTGCAGGTATATTTCTGCAACCTTGCTTCTGAGAGGTATATTCGAAGGAGAAAGCGCAAGAATCTTTTCGTAGATGGTGAGCATCTTCTCCTTGCCGCCTTTTTTTGAGAGAATGTCTGCAGCAGCAAGATAAAATTTTATCGCATCAGTAACAAGTCCCTTTGCCTCATTCAGCTCCCCGAGGGCGAGAAGGGCATCCTCGTCTTCTGCATTAATGTTCAGGATTTTCTTATATAACGCTAATGCCTTGAGAGCAAATCCTTCCTGTTTGAAAAAATTTGCAGCATGATGATATGAGTCTGTGGCACTTGTCTTGTTGCCCTTTTTCAGGTAGAGATCACCGATAGTGTTAAACGTATTGCCGTCGGGATATTCTTTGATTAATTTCTCCCATTCAGCAATAGCCTTATCGATCTGCCCGCGGGCAAGATACTTCTGTGCTTCTTTAACAATGCTTGCTTTATCTGCCATTTCAGGTATTATTCAAGATATCATTATTGACTAACCCTGTCAATAACATGAATCACGGCAGTCATGGAAAAACATCATGGTAAATAGAGAAAGCATTCTCACTTTTTTCCGGGAGAAGACTCAGAGACCCCTCTGTTTCAGTGATATTGCCACGCTCATGGGATTGAATCACAAAGAGGCACGCTCTCTCAAGCGGATACTCAGAATGCTGGTGAAATCCGGGGAACTCGTCCTGACGCGGAAGGACCTCTATGGCCCCCCGGAGGACATGAGTCTCAAGAGCGGGAATTTTGAGGCACACAGGGAAGGGTACGGTTTTGTGATCATGGAAAAACCCGGCGAGCGGGATCTGTTCATTCCTGCACGTGCGACCTGCGGGGCAATGAATCATGACAGGGTTCTGGTTCGTATCGAGAACGCACAGAGACGCGAAGGCAGCATAATACGAGTTCTCAAAAGAGCGCATGTAAAGATAGCCGGGAAATTCGAAACGACCCCAACCGGTTTTTATGTAAAACCAAAGGACAAGTCCATACCGTTTGATCTTCCGGTGGCACAGAAAGACCGCTCAGGGGCAAAAAATGGCGAGACGGTCATTGCAGAGATTATCGCGTATCCATCCGGAAGGAGACCCGCTGCTGCAAGGATTACGAAAATTTTAGGCAAACCAGAAGACCCCAAGACAGAAGTCGAATCCATTATCGACGAATTTGACCTTCCGAGAAGGTTTCCGCGAACTGTGCATGAAGAAGCAGTAATGGCGACAAAACAAAAACTCTACGTCCCGGGGGCAGGTCAGAAGCGGAAAGATTTGCGGTCTCTTCCAACAGTTACCATTGATGGTGAGCGCGCAAAGGATTTTGACGATGCGGTTTCGATAAAAATATCAAAACACGGATATACGCTTTACGTTCATATCGCTGATGTCGGTTTCTTCGTCGGGTGGAATTCTGCGGTTGATCAGGAGGCACAGAAGAGGGGGACAAGCGTCTATTTCCCGGACAGGGTAATACCGATGCTCCCGAAAGAACTCTCTGAGGACCTCTGCAGCCTGAAACCTCAGGAGGAACGTCTTGCATTCACTGTTGAACTTGACTTTGACAGGCTTGGTGCACGGCTCGGATCAAAATTTTATCCAAGTGTGATTGTGAGTGACGAGAGAATGACATACACATCGGTGAGAAAGATTCTTATCGACAACGACACCCGCGAGCGGTCCAGGTATGATCATCTTCTCCAGGATTTCGAATTCATGGGAGAATTGTGCGGCATGCTCAGGAACAGAAGGCTTGAGCGTGGAAGCCTTGATTTCGACCTGCCTGAGCCCGAAGTACTTCTTGATATACGGGGCGCTCCGGAAGCCATTCTGCGGGCAGAGAGAAATTATGCGCATATGATCATCGAGGAATTCATGATTGCAGCAAATGAGGCTGTCGCGGAGCATCTTGAAGCCCTCGGTGTTCCAATCCTCTTCAGAATTCACGAGGAACCCGACCCTCTGAAACTGGAGGATATCGTCAGAGTCATGAAGTCTCTCTCCCCGTTGAAACATCCGCTCAGAACAAGGGACTTCCCTGATATTCTGAGGAGGGTGAAGGGTAAGCCGGAGGAGGAAATTATCCATTATATGGTGCTGCGGAGCCTCAAACAGGCCCGCTATTCAGCGATCAACGTCGGACACTTTGGCCTCGCATCGAAATGTTATGCGCACTTTACATCACCGATCAGGAGGTATCCGGACCTCGTTGTCCACAGAATCCTTCGGGAAGTTCTGCATAAAAAACACCTTTCGGACAAGCGCATTCAGGAACTTCGTCAACTCCTTCCTGATATGGCCTACCATTCTTCGCGCATGGAACGACATGCCGACCGGGCGGAGAACGAGGTGATTGATGCAATGAGGGCATGGTTTATGAAGGACAGGGTCGGGGGAAAATTTGATGCCAAAATCGTGAGTATTACCCCCTATGGGTTGAAAGTCAGACTAAAAGACGTTTACGTTGAGGGATTTCTCCACGTATCATACATGACAGATGACTTCTATCAGTTTGATGAGCGCCGCATGAAACTCGTCGGCCGCAATACAAGGCGTTCTTATGGAATAGGAAACGCACTGAGAGTCAGACTCGACAGGGTCGATATGGAGGAGCGGGAGATACTGCTGGATATCGCAAAATAAGAGAAGGGTCCAAGGAGCCGAGGATTCGAGGATTCAAGTGATAAATGATTCCGTTTTACTTGAACCCTTGGACCCTTGAATCCTTGAACCCTTTCTTTCAACGTATGAATTTTCAGGAATTATTACATATCATGGAGAGACTTCGGGGTGAGAACGGCTGCCCCTGGGATAAGGTGCAGACCAGGGAATCCCTCAAGCCGTATATCATTGAAGAGGCATATGAACTTATTGAGGCGATCGAGGCAAATGACCCCGGACATATAAAAGAAGAACTGGGCGACCTTCTCTTCCAGATCGTCTTTCAGTGTCAGGTTGCACAGGAAAAAGATGAATTTTCAATGTCGGATGTCATCAGGGGGATAGGAGAAAAGATGATAGCACGGCATCCCCATGTCTTTGGAGATGCTGAATGCAGGACACCCGAAGAAGTTACCGGGCAATGGGAAGTATTAAAGAAACAGGAAGGCAAACTCCGCGAATCAATCCTTGATGGGGTCCCCCGGGCAATGTCTTCCCTGCTCAGGGCTCACCGCCTGCAGAAAAGGGCGGCGCAGGTCGGATTCGACTGGGAAAAGATCGAAGATGTCCTGAAAAAAGTCGATGAGGAGATGCTTGAATTAAAAGAGGCTCTGATATCAGGCAGCAGACAAGAAATGGAAAGCGAGCTCGGAGACATAATCTTTATGCTCGTGAATCTTTCACGATTCATCGGAGTCAATCCCGAAGATGCACACCGGAAAACCATCAGCAAATTCATTCACCGCTTCCGCTATATCGAGATGAAGGCCGCAGCACAGGGCAGACAGCTTTCCGAAATGACCCTTGAGGACATGGACAGATTGTGGGATGAGGCCAAGGAGAATGAAGCAAAAGGGTGATTTATCGGATTCTTAATGTCTTCTTCTCGTGATGGGGACAATGCCCCTCACTTTTCGTACAACCCTTTTTCATTCGAGAGTTTATTCTGAAATGTTACATTTCTCATCCTTTATTAATGAATAATTTCTCTATACCATGTGTGCAGCTTGCATGTGAAAGGTCTTTTCCCTGAAACAGTCTTTCCTGAAACCTGATATAATTATGCTTAGTGCGACCAGTAACATTTTTTATAAAAGAGGAGGGATCTGAATGTCACAGAAAGAGAATATTCATGACGAGATTACAAAGGTTGCGTATGAACTCTTTGAAAAGAGTGGTAGGATATACGGGCATGAATTAGAGCATTGGTTAGCAGCAGAAAAGATTGTCATGGAGAGGCACGCAAGGGAAATAGAGCAGGATGCTCAAGTAATCGGTTCTAAAAAGGAGAAGAAGGTATCAGGCAAAACAAAAGCCAAAACATTGAAGACAGCTCAGAAGACGTCCGGCAGCAGTTCACAGACAAAAACGAAGAAAAGCCCACCGAAAAAGAAGATAGGATAATGTGAGGTTTTACGGTAATCAATCAGTTACGGCTATAGGGTCCTTCATGGGGGCATGGAGTGCCTTTTACGATAACCGGACATTGAATGAAAGAATTGCAGGGCAGAGGGAAATAACATACATAAAGAATGAGGTCCGGTCTTTTATCAAAAGGGATGCCCCTGCTTATTCTCCTGATTATTTTTTGTTGCAGGTGAATACAATCTGTCGCTAATACCTCTTTTACTGTGTAAAGATTCTCTTCGTGGTTCATCGTTAATTGTATACCTTTCAACCTTATCTTTTCATCCCGCTGAGAATAATACCCAGATTCTCATTGGATTCTGTCTGCAAGAATTCCTTCTATGAGAACCCGCTTTAAGACGTGATATAATAATTGGGTCAGTACACTGAATGTGAATCGGAAAATTCACCTACTGAGGAGTGCATAAGTAAGACTTCATTATTAAAAAATCGCCCATCCCTCGAGGGGAGAGCATTATATGGGAACCCCGATGCAGAGCATCGAGGGATTCTTTGATCAAAATGGCGTAAACCTCAGGAGGGAAACATGGGATTCTTGGATGAAATTGCAGGT
>JAGSYM010000076.1 GCA_018262395.1 Nitrospirota bacterium
TTTCATGCGAGCAAAAAGACCATCGAATACATCGGTGAGCGCTGCGACTATGAACAGGAAGAGTGAATAATCGTAGCGGGTATATATTATTGAAGTAATAAAGATTGGAATAATTAAAATCCTGGTTATTGTCAATGTGTTGGGTATATTCAATGTCCCCACTGTTACCCCCTTAAAAAAGTCTTCCCCCGGCCATGGTGCACTCTGTCAAGGAATATTTAAGGGCAGGGAATGAAATCGCAGATTCAGTCCAAGCCGATGATAACATGACTTCTCAGAAATACCTGTTCTGGTGCTTTTATCGTTTTCGCGGAGCATAAAGGACGGCATCGCAGCACGCTGTCTGTTGATTATTTCCTGCAATGTCTTTGCATGGCAGTCTTCGACAGCAAAATGATGCTTTCCCAATGCCTTTCGGGCAGCAGCAAGATGCTTCTCTGCACGTGTTGTGTCGCCCGTCAGGAAAGCAATTTCTCCTAATCCGAGTCTGCAGTATGATATTCCTCTCGGATCTTTTGTCTTCTTGAACAACTGCATTGCTTTTATCATATGATCTATAGCTTTCTGATGCCTGCCGGTCATCTTGTATGCAGTGCCGAGCCCCCAGAGCGTATATGCATAGCTGACCTTATCACCGATAGTCCTGTAAAGCCTGGTTGCCTTTGCAAAAAACATCAAAGCGTTTTTATAATCCTCAAGCATTCTGTAAGCATTTGCGATGCCACAGAAGGAGTATGCTTTGCCAAATGTATCATGTATATCCGAGAAAAGTCTGTTTGCCGCGAGATAGTATTTCAGGGAAGCTTTTATGTGTCCTGCGACGCGAGAGGCGCCTCCCAGACCACAGAGGCAGTATCCGATGCCTTGGTTATCTTTCAGAGACTTATAAAGCCTCCGGGATTCCCTGAATGCCTCGAGTGCAGCGGGTATGTCCCCCTTGATTCGCAGAGTGCCTGCCTCTGCCCAGAGGGCAAAAGCAAGTCCATGCCTGTCATATTTGGACACATAGAGTTTTTTTGATGTGCGGATAAGCCGAGCTGCTTCTTCCCAAATTCCCTGCGCCCGAAACGAGAGGCCTAGTCCGATCCGGGCATCAGCAGCCTTGTCCGGCGAACTGATTCTATGGGCAAGATTTACCGCCTCCGTATACATTTTTGCGGCGTGTTCAAAACGGCCTGTCATTCTGTAGACGTCACCAAGGGCACGCATGCAATAATACGTTCCTTCCTCGTCATGGATTTTCCTGCATCCCTGCAAGGCTTCCTTGAACAGTTGGATCGATTGCAGGTAGCGTGCTTTCTCTCTCAGCGATTCGGCTGCAGAAATAATGTTATCTATGCTGGGTAATTTCACGAAATTTTCTCACTACAGTTGTATAATCTCCGGCGCCGAAGAACGCAGACCCCATGACAAGAATATCTGCTCCGGCGGCGATGATATCAGGTGTGTTATCAAGTTTCACCCCGCCATCAACTTCTATGGCCGGAGAGAGTCCTTTCTCCCGGATGAGTTTTTTCAGCATCTTTATCTTATGAATAACCTGCGGGATGAACTCTTGTCCGCCAAAGCCCGGATTAACAGACATTAGTAAAACCATATCGATGTCCGGCAGGATATCTTCGAGGCTCCATACAGGCGTTGACGGATTCAGTGATACTCCTGCCTTTGCCCCATGTTCTTTTATGAGCTGGACAGTCCTGTGCAGATGGACGGAAGCTTCATAGTGAATCGTCAGATAATCGGCTCCGGCCTTGATAAAATCCCCGACGTATACGTCCGGCTTTTCGATCATAAGGTGGACGTCGAGAGGCAAGGAGGTAATGGTACGGAGTGCTTCGACAATGGAAGGTCCTATGGTTATATTGGGAACAAAATGACCGTCCATGATATCGATGTGGAGCATGTCAGCTCCCGCGGTTTCAGCCGCCTTGATTTCTTCGCCGAGAGACAGAAAATTTGCCGAAAGTATTGATGGTGCTATTTTGATCATACCTGCTCCGAAAACGATAAATTTGAGGCTATATAATAAAATGAATTTAGAACAGCTTCAAGTAAATTGTATCTCCGGTCTTTATCTGCCTGCCGGGTTCCGGTTTCTGCGCTTGAACTATTTCTCCCGAACCTTCTGATATTACTTTCAGGTTCAGTTGTTTCGCCAGTTCCGCCACCTGTTCAAGAGGCATTCCTGTAAAATCAGGACAAGAATACCTGTGTTCATAGGGCCCGAGACTGACAACCACGGTTATCATTTCACTGACCTGGTCTTCAGGCCCTGGTTTCTGAGCCAGAATTCTGTCTTTCTCAATAACATCTGAATGAACCGGTATAACCTTCCCAATCTTTAGGCCTTTCTGAAGCAATAAAGATTCAGCGTTGACAAGGGTTTCATCGACGAGCATGGGAATTGACTGAATTCGGGGGCCTTTACTGATGATAACCTTAATCCCCCTCCGTTCCTTCACCTTATTCCCAGCCGGCACGTCCTGCCTGATGATATTGCCTGTAGGAATGAGAGCATCATAATCCTCACCCTCGATCTTAAGATAAAGATTTTTATTCCCCAGGAGTTTATTGGACTCCAGAAGACTTTTGCCATAGAGGTCAGGGACTTCAACAGTCCGGCTGAAACTCAGAACCTTAAAGGTGAGGTATCCGAATATCAGGCCGAGCACGATGAAAGCAAGAATGTACAGAGGGAACCGTGCAATGGTTCTCATTTCCTTATTCATAATAAGATCTACTCCAATATTTCTCATTCCCGCTCGTCGGGAATCCTTCCGAAAGCGAAGAAAGATTCCGGCCAAGCCGGAATGACAGATTTGAATATCTTAAAAAACTTATAAGATGTTTGGAAATGAATAACATGTTGCAGTCCTTGATGCACTTTTAAATGCAGATAGGAGATCGGTTTCTGTCATGCGGTCTTACCAAAAAACAGTATTGCCTCTTTCACCTTGGACAAATCAACGCAGGTATTCATGCACGGACCGAACGGACGTTGGTTCGTAATGCCGAGAATCGGGAGCGGATAGGTGTCTGCTATCCCGCTGCTCAGATCATTTTCACATGCAACAGCGATGACGGCATCCGGTTTCATTTCATGAATAACCCTTCTCGCAAGTGAACCGCCGGTAGCAACAAAAAGGTTCAAATGATTTTCCTCGGCGAGTTGGATCAGATCTTTTATCTCGCATCTTCCGCATCTTTTACAGTTGTAAATATTGTACGTGAGCCGGACATCACATTCATTTATCTGCAGACAGTGCGGGAGAAGGAGGAGGACATTCTCCGGCCTGAATTTCTCTTTCCTGACTAATTTGTTGTTGAGTTGAATAATGAATTTCTGGTATTTCTCTTTTTGCTTCCCTGCAAGAGACCCGGCAAACATGAGAAGAGGGTAGAGAATTTTGAGTGCAATCCCTCTTGCCCATCTATTGCTCATCGAAAAACATACCTTCTATCAGCCGTCTTCCCTGAAGGAAATCTCCCGCTGCCATCAGCCGCTTCCCTTCGGGTTGCAACTCGATAATCGTAATGAACCCTTCCCCGGTCCCTACAACGAGCTCTTCATGAGCTTTTTCAATTCTGCCTGCAATACCGGATCCCCCGGAGACTCTTACTTTGGTGATTTTAATCCTTTCATTCTTTAAATAACAATATGCACACGGCCATGGGTACATTCCGCGTACCCTGTTGGATATCTCGACCGCGCTTTTTGACCAGATAATCCTCCCATCCTCTTTCTTCAAAGGAGGTGCATAGGTCGGCGTTCCTGACTGTGGAGTTCGCACTAATGACTGGTCTTTCATTTTATGTATTGTCTTTATCACTAAGGAAGCACCGAGCACCGCAAGTCTTCTGCCGAGCGTCTCCGCAGTGTCACCATCCTCAATGGCTACATCTTCCTGAAGGAGTATGTCGCCCGTGTCCAATCCTTCATCCATATACATTGTTGTGATACCGGTCTTTTTCTCCCCGGTGATGATTGCCCACTGAATGGGTGCAGCTCCCCGGTATTTCGGGAGCAGAGAAGCATGCAGATTAATGCAGCCCTGTGGTGGAAGTTTCAGGATACCGGGGGGGAGTATTTTCCCATACGCAACAACAATAATAATGTCAGGGTTTATGGCAGAGATTTCTTCAAGGAACGGCGCGTCTTTCAGCGTTGACGGCTGACATACCTTGAGTTGGTTCTGCAGTGCGAGTTCTTTGACCGGAGGAGCGGCAGGGAGACGGTCTCTTCCCTTTCGTTTGTCAGGCTGTGTAACGACTGCAACGACATCTTCCTTGGAATGAAGAAGAGCTGTTAATGTGGGTACCGCAAAAGCAGGTGTACCAAAAAAAACTATGCGCATTGAGAAAAGATCATTACTTCATGGACAGAAGATTTCTCTCTTGCTCATTCTCGGTCGTTCCGACCCCCGAGGCTTTTGCCTCTATATTAAAAAAAATGTAAGACGATCGGCAAAAAAATCCGCTCAAGAGCAATCCCCTGTCCATGTTTCTGACTATTTGCCCTTCGCTTCCTTCAACTGCTTCTTATAACGTCTTTTAAAGAATTCCCTCTTAATAGGACTCATCCTGTCAATGAACAGGAGCCCTTCAAGATGATCCAATTCGTGCTGAAGCGCTCTTGCAAGGAGCCCCTCGGCTTCCATCGCAATATCTTTGCCTTCCCTGTTGACGCCCTTTATAAAAACCTTCTCAGCCCGCTTCACGGAAGTCAGATACCCGGGTATGCTCAAGCATCCTTCTTCAGCCTCGACAATACCATCCCTCTCCACAATGAAAGGGTTGATCAGAACAATCAGAGGGGCTTTATTTTCCCTCAGACTGAGATCCAGGACACAGAGCTTTTGAGAGATTCCCACCTGATTTGCAGCAAGCCCTACACCGCGGGCTGAGTGCATGGTCTCTATCATGTCATCGATAAGTTGCTGTGTAATACCGTCTATGGTCTGGATAGGGGTTGTTTTCTGTTTAAGAATTTTTTCAGGATATTTCCTGATTTCAAGCACGGCCATAAAAACATTATAAAACATTTCTTCAGCAGATGTCCGGGCGCTCTGAATTTTCTTGACGGTCATGATATGCACAATGTAGAATTTTATACTTTTAAATACGATCCGGAGGTTTTTGATTAAACCAATCAGATTCGATTCGAAGGAAGATAAAGAGATTTACCGGCATAGCACTTCTCATGTGATGGCGCATGCGGTGAAGACTCTTTTCCCCGATGCAAAACTTGCCATAGGACCCGCAACAGACGAAGGTTTCTATTATGATTTTGACGTTGACAGGACGTTTACTCCTGAGGACCTCTCGATGATAGAGAAGAAGATGTCCGAGATCATACAGCAGAACACCCCGTTTGTGAGAAGAGTCGTTTCACGGAAAGAAGCAATCGCACTCTTTCAGGAAAAGCAGGAACCGTACAAAGTTGAACTGCTTGAAGAGATACCGGACGATGATGTATCACTGTACGAAGAAGGTGGCTTTGTCGATCTCTGCAGGGGACCGCATATAGAGACTACGGGTCAGGTAATTGCATTCAGGCTTTTAAGTGTCGCAGGTGCCTACTGGCGGGGTAGCGAAAAGAACAAGATGCTCCAGAGAATCTACGGGACTTCTTTCACCGACAAAAAAGCCTTGAAGGATTACCTCGATTTCCTTGAAGAGGTGAAAAAACGGGATCACCGGAAACTCGGGAAAGACCTTGACCTGTTTAGCACGAGCGATGAGATTGGTGCCGGGCTTATTATCTGGCATCCGAACGGGGCATTGATCAGGAGAGCGATTGAAGATTTCTGGCTCAGAGAGCATTACAAAGCCGGATACAAGGTGCTCTATACGCCGCACATTGCCAAACTCAATTTGTGGGCAACAAGTGGGCATCTCGATTTTTACCGGGAAAATATGTATTCGCCCATGGAGATTGAGGGGATAGACTATGAGATCAAGCCCATGAACTGCCCTTTTCATATCCATGTCTATAAACATACATTACGGAGTTATA
>JAGSYM010000347.1 GCA_018262395.1 Nitrospirota bacterium
GGAGTTCTCCGGACAAACCACTCAAAGAGACTCTATCAGCAAAGCTTGCATGCCATAGCTCGATCCGCGGGAAGGAAATCCTGAATCAGCAGGAACTGTCGGCCCTTATCGCTGAACTCGAAAAGACAGAGCATCCTGACCAGTGTCCCCATGGCAGACCGACGAGGATCTTCTTTACACAGGATGACCTTAAGAAAATGTTCAAGAGAAAATGAACCAGGTCATCATCCTCCTCGGACCTACGGGTGTTGGAAAGACAAGCGTCTCGCTCCTCCTTGCAAAAAAATTGAACACCGAGATCATTAGTGCTGATTCCATGCAGATTTACCGGCATATGGATATCGGCACTGCCAAACCATCCCCCGGCGAACGGAATCAGGTCAAGCATCATATGATCGATATTGCAGAGCCGTGGGAAACATACAGCACCGGAAGATATATCGCGGCAGTGAGGCCGATTTTCGAACGCCTTCTCAGTCAAGGTAAAATCCCCGTCGTTGTTGGAGGCACAGGACTTTATATTAAAGCAATGACAAGAGGTATTTTTAGCGGTCCTTCTGCTGACTGGACAATACGGGAAAAACTCCTTGCGATGGAACAGGAGGAAAAGGGTATATTAAACGATTATCTCAAAGCACTTGACCCGGTCGCTGCTGAGAAAATAACACCGAACGACACGCGGAGGATTATACGTGCTTTAGAGGTCTGCCTCAAAGGCAGTGCAAAAATGTCTGAGATGCAGCAGACACTCACTCATCCGCTTCCGCATGAGTTTGTCAAGATCGGCATTTCACGGGAAAGAAAAGAGCTTTACGGGATAATCGAAAAACGGGTTGATGAGATGATGAAGGCAGGACTGATAGAAGAGGTAAAGACGGTAATAAAGTTGATAACGGAACATAACCGGATGCAGGATGCAAGATGCAGGATACAGGATAAAAATAGTCATGGATCATGGATCATGGATTATAAATATTTCACCCTGCCTTCCCTGCAGGCTATCGGATACAAGGAAATCGCACTACATCTCCGGGGAGAGATGCCTTTGGCTGAGTCCGTGAGATGTATCAAAAAAGCATCGAGAAGGTATGCGAAAAGACAGTTCACATGGTTCAGAAAAGAAGAAAATATCCATTGGTTCAATATTACCGGGATGACGGATCATCATGAGGTTGTGAATATGATATATCCCAGGTTGTTAAAATTGGTCCGGACAGAGCAGATACATCAAACCTTGCAATATTGAGAAAAATACTTTATGTTAAAGAACACTACATACAAGAGGAGATGAATGTCATGTCAAATGCCGGCAGAGGCGTCAACCTTCAGGATCATTACCTGAATCAACTCAGGAAGGATAAAATTCCTGTTGTGATTTATCTGACAAACGGGGTGCGGTTAAAAGGACAGATAAAGGCTTTTGATAATTTCGTTATCCTCTTAAAAGAAAGTAACCAGTCCCTTGTTTACAAACATGCAATTTCAACAATTGTGCCTGAAAAAGAGGTTTCAATAGTCTTTGAAGAACAACCATAGCGTGAGGAACCCTCTCTCGACGGTGGATCTTATCATAGAATCAAATAATGGCATTATTTTAATAAAAAGGAAAAATCCGCCGGATGGATGGGCTTTGCCGGGAGGATTCGTAGAGTATGGAGAAAGCATTGAATCTGCCTCCGTGCGGGAAGCAAAGGAAGAAACCGGACTTGATGTCGAACTGGTAAGGCAGTTTCATACATACTCCGATCCGAAAAGGGATCCGCGGCATCATACCATTACTACAGTCTTTGTAGCCCGGGCAGAGGGCAGGCCTTTTGCCGGTGATGATGCGAAGGAGATTGGAATCTTCAAAAGGGAAAATCTGCCGGAACAGATTGCTTTTGACCACAGGGATATTATCAATGATTATTATACGGGGAGGTATTAAGAAATGCTCAAGGGAATGCGGAAACACGCACGGTACTTCTATGTCCTTTTCTTTATTGTCATATTGACGTTCATATTCTGGGGGGTAGGGACTGTCGATAAAACAGGGAGGTCGGGAAATATAAAATAACGACAGAGGAGTACTGGAAAACCTACGACAGGATTTACCGCTTCTACAGGGAGATATACAAGGATAAGTTTGACGAGGAAATGGAAAAGAAGATGAACCTGAAAGAAAACGTCCTCAATTCTATGGTCAATGAGCGTGTTCTGCTGACAGCGGCTCAAAAAGCAGGTATCGAAATACGCGATGAAGAACTCCAGGATGCGATAACCCGTGAGCAGGCATTTATGAAAAACGGGGTCTTTGATAAGGATGTCTACTTGAACAGGTTGCGGCTGAACAGGATTACTCCGGAAGAGTTTGAGCGATCACAAAGGCAGGAACTTATCCTTACGAAAATGAGACGCTTGGTGGAAATGTCTGTCGACATTCCTGACAGCTCTGAGATTGAGCTTCCCCCTGAATCATCAAACGAACAGGCATCACAGATGATCTATCAGGCAAAGCTCAATGACATCAGGGAAAAGGCCTTAGGTTCATACATTGAAGGGCTGAAAAAAGGCATAAAAATC
>JAGSYM010000077.1 GCA_018262395.1 Nitrospirota bacterium
TTCTTTGCAGGATAAAGATAACGCGTTAAACAAATTGCTGAAAGATCAGAAAGATACGCTCGAGAGAATATCAGGATTGAGTTCAGAAGAAGCACGTCAGGAACTGTTACGGCAGGTGGAAGAAGAATCGCGATTTGAAGCTGCAAAACTTGCAAAAAAGATAGAGGATGAAGCAAGAGAGAATGCTGAGAAAAAGGCAAAAGAGGTTATCGGTTTTTCTATCCAGAGGTATGCGAGCGACTATGTCACTGATTCCACAGTGTCCTCCGTAACCCTACCAAATGATGAAATGAAGGGGAGAATAATCGGGAGGGAAGGCAGAAATATCAGAGCACTTGAGGCTGCAACCGGAGTTGACCTTATTGTGGACGACACCCCTGAGACAGTGACGCTATCTGCATTCGACCCCGTCAGGCGCGAAATTGCACGATTATCTCTTGAACGTCTTATAACCGACGGCAGAATTCATCCAACGAGGATAGAAGAGATCGTTGAAAAGGTCAAAAAAGAGATTGAATCTCATATCAGGGAGGAAGGGGAAAAGGCTGTGTTTGATTTTGGCCTTTCCGGCATCCATCCGGAACTTGTCCGGCTCATCGGAAGACTCAAATACAGGACGTCTTATGGCCAGAACGTTCTCCAGCATTCACGGGAGGTTGCCTACCTTGCGGGAATGATGGCAGGCGAATTGCGAATTGATCCCAAGCTCGCAAAAAGAGCAGGTATCCTGCACGACATCGGGAAGGCAGTTGACCATGAAATAGAGGGCTCTCACCAGGAAATTGGAGCGAACATTGCAAAAAAATACGGCGAGAGTCAAAAGGTCATAAATGCCATTCTTGTTCACCACGGAGAAGGTGACCCCATGACCGTTGAAGCAGCTCTCGTTGCATCATCTGATGCACTATCAGCTGCACGTCCTGGGGTGAGAAAAGAAAGTATAGAAAATTATTTAAAACGTCTTGAGAAACTCGAACAAATGGCTCTTTCCTATAAAGGTGTTGAGAAATGCTATGCAATCCAGGCTGGGAGAGAAATACGGATTATCGTAAAACCCGAAGATGTGAGTGACGAAATTTCTTCAATGATATCGAGGGAGCTTGCAAAAAAGATTGAATCGGAGATGACATACCCCGGCCAGATAAAGGTTACCGTCATAAGGGAGTCCAGATATGTTGAATATGCCAAATAGTAAAGCCTATGGCTTATGAAGACTCTCTTTATCGGTGATATTGTCGGAAAAATCGGTAGACAGGCGACAAAAACATTACTCCCGCCCGTTACCAGCAAATATAAAATTGATCTCGTCATTGCGAATGGGGAAAACGCTGCAGGTGGTTTTGGCATAACAGAGAAGATTGCCTCTGAGATTTTCGGCTACGGAGTCCATGTGATCACTACCGGCAATCACGTCTGGGACAAGAAAGAATTTATCCCCCAAATCTCAAAAGAGGATCGGGTACTCAGACCGCTGAACTATCCTCCTGGGGTTCCAGGGTTTGGAAATCTCGTGTACACCATTCGCGACAGTATAAAGGTAGCGGTAGTCAATCTCTCCGGACGGGTATTCATGTCGAACATTGATTGCCCTTTTAGAGTAGGCAAAGAGACGATTGAACGTTTAAGCGCCCAAACTAAAATAATCGTCATCGATTTTCACGCAGAGGCAACCTCTGAAAAAATTGCCTTTGGCCATTACATGGATGGCAAGGTCAGCGCAGTAATCGGTACCCATACACATGTCCAAACTGCTGATGAAAAGATATTGCCCGGAGGAACAGCATATATCACGGATGTCGGCATGACAGGACCGTCAGACTCTGTGATTGGTATAGAAAAGGAACAAATTATCCAGAGATTCCTCACGAATATACCCATGCGATTCGAAACAGCTGCGGGAGATGGGATATTTTCCGCTGTCGTCATCGAGACTGATGAGGAAACCGGGAAATCGACTGCAATTCAAAGACTTCAACTCACATATCCCTGAATTCCTCTTCAACCCACATTATTTACATGGACGGCAGATGTTGTGTTTGAGTGGATTTGAATACTGTCTAAGACAGTATTCACCTCGGGGGTTCCGATGGATATCGGGACCGAGAATAAGCGAAAATACTGTATCTGCCGGCATACAGAAATTGTATGAATAAAGCAGGTTATACGTTAGTAGCCAATTCGGTAGATAGGAAGCGCAACTGAGAAGAATTACTTGGACGGAATCTGCTGCGGTGCCTGAGGTACTTCCTGGGGTTGTGTCTGGGGAACCTGCTGCTGAGGCGTCTGGATAGGACCGCTCGCCGGCGGTACCGATTCCTGCTGCTGTGATGCAGGGGTCTTTCGGATAACAGAGCCTCCCTTTGATGTTACGACCGCAAGTGTCAGGGACGTGAGCATAAAAACAACGGCGGCAACCGTCGTCATCTTACCGAGAAAAGAAGCAGCGCCGCGGCTCCCGAAAAGGGTCTGGCTTGACCCTCCGAAAGCAGCGCCCATTTCTGCTCCTTTGCCGCTCTGGAGCAAAACAACGGCAATAAGAAAGAGACAGACAACGATATGAATAACTGTTAAAAATATAGTCATGATTCCTTCCTGAATTTCACGATTCTGGCAAAACTATCAGCTTTGAGGCTTGCACCCCCAACAAGAGCACCATCTACATCAACACACTCCATAAGAGAATCCACATTCTCCGGTGTTACACTGCCGCCATATAGTATACATAACTCGTCAGCTTTATTTCCATACAAACTTCTCAGTTTTTCTCTGATATTCGCATGTGCCTCCTGCGCCTGAGCAGGTGTAGCTGTTCTTCCTGTTCCAATAGCCCAGATTGGCTCATATGCAATGACGATATCTTTCGGATCAATCCCATCAAGTCCCCCTTCAAGCTCCCGCTGCAATATATCGAGCGTCTTTCCGGCCTCTCTCTCTGCCAAAGATTCCCCGATACAGAAAATAACTCCGAGACCACTTTTTTGTGCAGCCTTGATTTTTTTATTGACAATATTATCCGTCTCATGAAAATACTGCCTTCGTTCAGAATGGCCGGCAATCACATACTTGCAGCCGATATCGACGAGCATAAAAGGGGAAATTTCGCCTGTATAGGCACCTTTTTCTTCATAAAACATATTCTGCGCGGCGAGGATAATATGGGTATTGTTCAGCTGTTCGGCAACCGCAGAAAGAGAGGTAAAAGGAGGTGCGATTGCAATAGTAACATCTTTCACATCCTTGACCTGTGGAATAAATGCCGACAGAAATTCCCGAGCTTCAGGAATTGTTTTATGCATCTTCCAGTTCGCAGCAATAAAAGGTTTACGCATCCTGATACTTTAATTTTATAAACCAGACATTGTCAAGCATGCTTTCGCAGCCAGCACCACGGCACTTTAAAAAAATTGCTTTTACGAGTAAAATATCACCTGTTATGAAATCATGGACAATATAAAGGGGGTAACCGTGAACAGACAGATTCTACTCAGCGAAAAAGAGATACCAAAGCAGTGGTACAATATCCAGGCTGATATGCCAAACCCAGTTCCGCCGCCTCTCAATCCGGGAACCGGCAAACCTATATCGCCGGATATGCTTGAAGCCATTTTCCCCATGAACATCATCGAGCAGGAGGTAAGTACAGAGCGGTGGATCACCATACCGGATGAAGTGCTCGAAAGATATCTGATTTGGAGGCCGACTCCTCTTTACAGAGCACATTTTCTGGAGAAATTCCTCGGAACACCTGCTCGCATATATTTCAAGAATGAAGGGGTGAGTCCGCCCGGAAGTCACAAACCAAATACTGCAATTCCTCAAGCCTATTATAACAAGGTTTTTGGGACTAAGAGGCTTGCGACAGAGACAGGAGCAGGCCAATGGGGTAGTGCGCTCGCTTTCGCATGCAGTCAATTCGGCCTTGACTGTAAAGTATATATGGTTAGGATTAGCTATAACCAGAAACCGTATCGAAGGACACTCATGGAAACATGGGGAGCAAAATGTGTTCCGAGTCCGAGTCCGGATACCAATTCCGGAAGAAAGTTCTATGAACAGAATCACGAACATCCGGGGAGTTTGGGCATTGCAATCAGTGAGGCAGTCGAGGATGGTGCAACATCAAAAGACTCTAAATATTCTATTGGTAGTGTTGTAAATCATGTAGTGTTGCATCAGACAATTCTTGGCCTTGAAGCACAGAAACAGCTTGCAATGATCGGAGAGTATCCGGATATAGTCATCGGTTGTGCAGGAGGAGGAAGCAATTTTTCAGGTCTTGCCATGCCCTTTGTGAGGGATAAGATCCATGGGAAAACAGTGCAGATAATCGCGAGCGAGCCGGCTTCATGCCCGACGATGACAAAAGGCCCGTATGTATATGATTTTGGAGATACCGCTGAAACAACCCCTCTTTTTGCAATGCATTCCCTTGGCCATAATTTCATGCCTGCTCCGATACATGCCGGGGGGCTGAGATATCACGGGATGTCTCCAATAGTCAGCAGACTGCTCATGGACAACCTCATAGAAGCGAGGGCATATGGTCAACTTGAAACATTTGCAGCAGGGGTTACTTTTGCAAGGACAGAGGGATTTATCCCGGCACCGGAGACAAATCATGCAATCGCCTGTGTCATCGAAGAGGCAAGAAAGGCAAAAGAGGAAGGCAAGGAAAAGGTAATCCTCATGAACTGGAGCGGACACGGTATTATAGATCTTGCCGCCTATGATGCATACTTATCCGGCAAACTCGAAGATTCTGTCTTGTCTGACGATGAAATATGGAAATCCCTCAAAGCTTTGGAGAAATACCCCAAGCCATAGATTCTCAGAGAGAGGGGATGGAAACTGTCCCCTCTCTTTTATCATCAACTTTAGGATAAAAGTCCTGTGACAAGGGTTGCCGTGGAAACGACTATATACTGCCATCAATTAGGTATGCTCATCGAATTTTCTTACTGCACTTCGATGAACGACAGCTTGCCCTGCCGGAATATTATTGGCTGCTGGAAAGAACGAATGGATATTCTCGCATTTCTAAGAGAAACGTTCACCGATGATCAACTCGAGAAAGTCTTTCGTGGCGTTCCGAAGTCAAGGATCGAACGTATCATTGACACGCTGAATACGAACGACTGAAGACTGTTCTCAACTCTCCTCTACAAGTTTCCCCAAAAAGGCAAAAAATAAGTTAGTTTTTATGCCACAATTTGTCACGACGTCAACCCAAGCCACATAGTCTTCCTGTCTTAATTAGTGAAAAATGCCCATGATTCTCCATTAACAAAATCATTGTCCAGGTAAATCGCAGTAAAACCAGGAGTTATCATCTATTCCTTCAAGCTGTGATGAATAATGCTCGCAAAACTTGTGATTCGGTATGAAAATTGCTTGACAGAAAGTGAATACAGGGATATGAAGAATATGCACTGCAAAATCGGAGGTCTTAAAACTCTGTGCAACTGACCATTAGGTTGTTACTCATAGGCATTATTGGTTTCGTGTGCTTTCTCATACTGATGGCTCTTGTGTCAGCCACTCTGAGAAGGCTCATCCACGGCTGGAGGTATAGACAATTAGACAAATATCGTGAAGTGTATAAGGCACAATTCATTCCACTTTTACAGAACGGGGCAGTATTCTCAAAAACAGATGATTTTCTCGCTTCTCCACGGTCAAATAAATTTCGGGCAATAGAGGAAGTTTTGTTGGATCTCATGAATGAAGACCGGTATCGAGATAATGTTAAAACATTGTTCTACAAACTCGGATATGTAGATTTCTATGAGAAGAAACTGAGGAGTCGAAACATCATTGTCAGAGCATCGGCTATTGATAAATTGGGCAAAATGCTCAGTAGCCCGTCAGTGAGCAGACTCATTGAGATGCTAAAGACAAAAAACACAGAAACAATAGCAGTTACCGTCAGAGCTCTGAGTAAAATTAAATCGATGGAGGCATTGAA
>JAGSYM010000078.1 GCA_018262395.1 Nitrospirota bacterium
GATATCCGAGGACCTCGGCATTAAACTGGAAAACATAAAAATATCAGATCTTGGCAGAGCCAAAAAGATTAATATTGACAAGGAAAATACGACTATTGTAGAAGGTGCCGGAGATCCTCAGAAGATTCAGGGTAGAGTAAAGCAGATTAAGACGCAGATAGATGAAACGACGTCCGACTATGACAGAGAGAAACTCCAGGAAAGACTTGCGAAACTTGTGGGCGGCGTTGCCGTAATCAACGTCGGTGCAGCAACTGAGACGGAGATGAAGGAGAAGAAGGCACGCGTAGAAGATGCGCTGAATGCCACGAGGGCAGCTGTCGAGGAAGGGATTATCCCTGGTGGAGGTGTTGCTCTTCTCAGATGTCTTACTGCGTTGAAGGGTCTCAAACTCGACAATGACCAGCAGGTTGGTGTTGAAATCATAAGAAGATCACTGGAAGAGCCTATACGGCAGATTGTCAACAATGCAGGAATTGAGGGATCAGTTGTTGTTGAAAAGGTGAAACATGCCAAGGATATTAATTTCGGGTTTGATGCCGATAAGGAAGATTATGTTGATATGATGAAGGCCGGTATCATTGATCCAACAAAGGTCACCCGTTACGCCTTGCAGAATGCAGCATCAGTGGCAGCCCTTATGCTTACCACTTCCGTAATGATAACTGACATTCCGGAAGAGAAGCCTGAACCTGCAATGCCGCCAGGCGGTGGAATGGGCGGAATGTACTAAAAGTCGCCAGGCGGTAGCCGACACTTACATGAACATAAAAGAGGGGGGTAATAATTACCCCCCTCTTTTTTTCGAGAGAGAACATTACATTTGTCTCTAATCGGAGATTTACGGCTATCAGCTATTTGACTATCATTTGTTACTTTTGTCATCCTAACACTATGAAAAAAACTGTTATTTTTTCTCTTGCAGCCGTTTTTCTCTCCTGTTGCTTGTATGTTATGATTCAGCTTCTAACGCCCCTTCCTGCTCCCAATGCATCCACTGAGGTCTTGATACCAAAAGGTGCCACGTTCAGACAGGCTATGCAGGTCTTTTCAGAAGCCGGCCTGATACGTGATGAGAATCTCTTCATATCCATCGGCAGATTAAGCCGCATCGACAGGAAAATCAGGGCAGGATACTATTCCATTTATCTTGGCATGAATACCCTTGATCTCCTGAGTGTTTTGCGCAAGGGACAGATTATCGAATACGAGATATCAGTAATAGAAGGTGACTCTCTGATGGAGATCGGTGACAAATTGTCAGAGAAGGGAATAATGAGTAAAGAACATTTTCAGGAGATCGCTGCTGATAAGGATTTTTTAGTATCATTTAAAATTGACGCGCCTTCACTCGAGGGGTATCTTTTCCCTGATACCTACAAAATTCCAAAAGGTATGGACCCGAAAGAAGCAATCGGCATGATGATCAATAAGCTGCGCGCAGAGTATTCAGAGGAACTCATGGCAAGGACTGCAGAAATCAGAATGTCAGAGAGAGAGGTCTTAACGCTTGCATCTATTATCGAAAAAGAGGCTGCAACAGATGAAGAGAGGCCTCTTATCTCTGCTGTATACCATAACAGGCTCAGGGGAAAAATGCCTCTTCAGGCAGACCCTACAGCTATCTACGGGATAAAAAGCTCGAGAGAAAAAATAACATCGAAGGATCTAAAACGAAAAACAGCGTATAACACCTATGTAATTAAGGGGTTACCTCCCGGTCCAATCGCCTCGGCAAGCATAAAGTCAATTACTGCAGCACTCTATCCGGCAGATGTGGGGTATATCTATTTCGTTTCAAAAAATGATGGTACCCATCATTTTTCTGCTACCGCTGCAGAACATGCAGCTGCTGTCAAGGCATACAGGGAGATGAAACAGGCAGAGGATGATCAGGAGAGAGAGAACATGAATCAGGAAAGTGGGAGAAATGATGATTCCCCGTAGAAAAACGAAGGTCATTCATGTCGGTAACGTTTCGCTTGGCGGCCATAACCCGGTTGTAGTTCAGTCCATGACAAAAACAGACACTGCAGATGTAAAATCGACGGTAAAGCAGATAAAGTCTCTCCAGGTGTCCGGCTGTGAAATCATCAGACTTGCTGTCCCCGATATGCCAGCAGCAAAAGCACTTGGCAGAATAAAGAAATCTATTACCATTCCCATGATAGCCGACATCCATTTTGATTGGAGACTTGCTCTTGAGGCTGTGAAACAAGATGTTGACGGACTCAGGATTAACCCCGGCAATATTGGGGCAAAGTGGAAAATACATGAGGTTATCACCGCCGCCAATGACAAAGGTATTCCAATAAGGATCGGAGTGAATGCAGGCTCGCTGGAAAAAGATCTCCTCCGGAAATACGGTCATCCGGAACCGGAAGCCCTTGTTGAGAGTGCAGTGAGACATATTACAATACTTGAAGAGCTCAATTTCACAAACGTGAAAGTTTCGCTCAAGGCATCAGATGTCCTGAAAACCGTGGATGCATATAGGTTATTTGCCCAACACTATAATCATCCCCTTCATGTCGGCATATCAGAGGCCGGTCCTCCATCAATAGGAATCATCAAGAGTTCAGTCGGTATCGGGATATTGCTCTCTGAAGGCATCGGAGATACGATCAGGGTATCCCTGACTGCTCCCCCCGAAGAAGAAATACGGGTTGCCTACGCTATTCTCGGTTCCCTCGGACTAAGGAAGAGAGGGGTGAACATTATTTCCTGTCCGACGTGTGGCAGGTGTAAGATTGATCTCAGGAGACTCGTCAACCGTGTTGAAAAGATAACCCGGAATCTTGATAAGCCTCTCACCGTTGCAGTGATGGGATGTACCGTCAACGGTCCGGGTGAGGCAAGAGAGGCAGACATCGGGATAGCCGGCAGCAAGGGGAAAGGGATACTTTTCAGGAAAGGGGAAATAAAAAAAAGGCTGCCCGAGGAAGAACTCCTTCAGGCACTTCTTGACGAATTGAGAGATCACGATTCTTGAATACCATATTTCCTTTGCTGGCTCTGACGTGAATGATCAGATTAAGCAGTTTCTTCAACCGCATTCAGTGACAGGACAAAGTCCTGAAGTTTTTCCCTGTGTTCCTCGGACATATCAATGAACTCTATCCCAATGTGATAGAGTTCCACCCTTTGATCCTGTGACAGGCGGCAGGAAGCAACTCTTCCCAAAAACGTAACCGATGAATTTTCAGGAATAAATATCTCCATAGATACTCTGCTTTCGACTTCCATTGGACGCTCACTCTCTATAAGCATACCGCCCATGCTGAGTATCTTAACCTTACAATTTTCAGGAAAATTTACCATTGCTTTTTCCTGAGTATCAATGCGAACCCTCACACTTTGTCTCGAACCGATCACTTCGCGGGAACCTGTTGGCATGACTGTACCGCATTCATACTTTTCAATAAAATGTGCAATTTCCTCCATCTTCTTGTCTGAAACATCTATGAATTTCATACCGGCAGTATAGAGAGGAATACTGTCACCACGCGCCCCTTCTTTGTTCCCACTTAACACAGACCATACGACGAGCCCCTTTACCGCTAAAACCCTGCCTGCATTCTCCATTTTTATTGCATATTCGTGGCCGATATTCAGTCTCCTGTCCGCTTTCACTGACACGCCGCCAATGCTGATATCAAGGATATTCACCTCATTTGCAAACATCATTTTCCCCGTGATCTCCACGACCTCCATTCTGAATCTTTTATATCTTCTTCTTTCGGTCATATGTTCCTCTTTGGAGTGACAAAGCAACCCAATGCTTTTTCAATAGAACCGGAACGCTCAGGATATTGTCAGTTGGTCCTTCTCTGATTCAGACTCTGAAAAAAGATAGGGTTTATGCATAATCACACGGTTTCTTCCTTCAGCCTTTGCCTTATAGAGTGCCATATCAGCGAGTTGAATGATTTTGTAGATAGATTCTCCATCAAACGGGAAACTCGCTACCCCACCGCTTATTGATACATAACCAAGCGGCTGGGTTTCTCTATGTGCAAAAGGATACAGTGATATTTTTTCGCGAAGCCGTTCTGCATAGATAAATGCATCTTCCTTGTTTATACCTGGAAGCATAACAATGAATTCCTCGCCCCCATACCGCACAATCACCGAGTTTTTCCGTGTAACGGTCCGCACAATTTCGCTGAGTTCCTGCAAAAGCCTGTCCCCATCATCATGACCGTTCGTATCATTATAGTGTTTGAAATTATCGATATCAAAAAGGAAGAGAGAGATAGGCGTGCCTTCCCGGATAGCTTTCTCCACAAAGTTCTGTGCCATATGAAAAAGATAATTACGGTTATTCAATCCTGTCAATGAATCGGTATTTGCCTTATGTTTTGCCTCGCCGAGCATTGTCTGGTTAAGAAGCGCCACCCCGGCTATATCCGCAATCATCTTCATCAGATCGATTTCATTTCCTGCCGGATGGGTGACTGCTCCGATGCCGATAACCCCAAGCATGCGGTCCTTAAATTGAATCGGTACCGCCATCCAGAGATGAGAGTCAATCTCCTGGACTGTTTCCTTTAATCCTTGCATTTTCTGAAAATGTTCCCTTGACATTACCATGCGCTGTTGAGCCGCAATGCCGATCATCCCTTCACCGATGGCACGCTGTTCTTCTTCCATCGAAGATACTTTTTTCAGCAGATTGTCTGCACTATCGAGGATATAGCATTCCACAACCTTTGTCGGAATAATTTCGGTAACCAGGTCAAGAACAGATGATATGATCTCTTCAACCTTCAGTGTGGCATTTAACCGCTGCACCACGGTCGGGATTCTTACAAGAAATGACAGATAGCGGTCATTCAGCTGGCTAAGATCGTCGAGTTTGCCCCGAATAGTCTGGATTTCCCTGTCTCTCGTCAGTATCTCTTTTAGATATGTTGCATGCTGCTCTTTATCCTCATTTTCCTGTTTCCGGCTTACGCCAACTGACTGGCCAATATGGTATACGGCATAAAGCATACCAATACCAACCACCAGCGCTAAGACGATACCTATATTGTTCATAAAGACACCCTTTCTGTGTTCTTACTGATATAAAGATCCGGCGTGAACAGTTTCGTTATCTGGTTCCCGCTGCTTTTCTGGGATGAAGATGCCATTTATTGTTCTTTTTTATGAGGTCGTCTAATTCTCTGTACATTTGCGTCACACCGATTTTGCAAAGAACACAGATGTTGTCCTCCTGATATGTTTCATTGCCGCATGTCCTGCATTTTTTCACTTTCAAGTTTATTCACCACCTTTGAATAGAAATTTTCTCTTCTGAATTTCTTAATAATGGACTCCTCAATGCAGATTCTATGCCAATATATTTCATTTATAACGCATTGTTATATAATGATAAATAGTATAATAACTACTTAAGCTTGGTACAGATGACGCAATTTGTCAAAATTGTGCCGTAAAAAAAGAGGTCAGTTATTGAAACAGCACGCCTTATTGCAGATGGTACAAAGGAGGTTATTTATGGGAAAGAGATGCTAAAGGGGAATATGCCCGGGATATACGAGATGGGTACTGCTTATGTATTCTCTTTGAGAAGCTTGTACTCGATACTATCAACAAGAGCCTGGTATGACGCCTCGATAATATTCTCTGAAACTCCGACAGTGCCCCATCTTTCCTCTTCATCTCCGGATTCAACAAGCACTCTGACTTTGGCAGAAGTGCCTTTCCCTGCGGTCAATACACGCACCTTATAATCGTGGAGCTTGACATTCTTCAACGCAGGATAAAATTTGTCAAGTGCTTTCCGCAAAGCATTGTCAATCGCATTAACAGGTCCTTCACCCATTGCCGCTGTGTGTTCGATGCGACCGCCAACCTTGACCATAATGGTAGCTTCACTGGCCGGTTCCTCTCCCTCTCTCCTTTTTTCGATGATCGTTCTGAATCCGATCAGATCAAAGAA
>JAGSYM010000348.1 GCA_018262395.1 Nitrospirota bacterium
ACAGGGGCGGTGGCATCAAAAAAGGGACTTTTCGAGGAAGCTGACGGCGGCACAGTTTTCCTTGATGAAATAGGGGACCTGGACCAGTCGTTGCAGGCGAAACTGCTGAGGGTGATTGACGATCATGAGGTTAGACCTGTGGGTGGTGTCCAGACCAGGGAGATAGACATCAGATTTATTACAGCCACAAACAGGGACATTGTAAAGATGGTAAAGGACGGCTTTTTCAGAGAAGACCTCTATTACAGGATCAATGTGGTGACCTTGAACGTGCCGCCCCTGCGTGAGCGCAAAGAGGATATCATTATCCTGGCGGGGCATTTTCTCCAGAAATATTCCAGTGAGATTGGAAAAGGTGTCAAGTTCATAGATGATGCTGCGATGAAGCTTCTTATGGATTATTACTGGCCGGGGAATGTGAGGGAACTGAAGAATATCCTGGAAAGGGCTGTGCTGATAGCTGAGGGCAATACTGTTTTTCCAGAGAATCTTCCGGTAAGCCTCAGATCTTCAATGCCTTTTGTCCCGGAATCGATCGAAAGGGCATTGTCCATCGAGGATTATACAAAAGAGTTCATCCTGATCTATCAGAAAAAATATAATGAACAGCAGCTGTCAGGCATGCTGGGAATCACAAGGAAGTCATTATGGGAAAAAAGGAAAAAATGGGGCCTCTCCAGAAAGGAACAACCAGAACATCCTTTAGAGTAGACAAAGGGCTTTCGCAGTGTTTCTAAAACCTTTATAGTCTTTTCAATAAATATCAATAAAAAGCAATAAATACCCATACGTTACCTATTGTTACATATCTGATTTAAGCCTCAAGTCAGTGCTTTAGAGTTACGCTTGCTGTGCTATTAGTAATTACTTGTTTTTAAATGATAATTTTGATATGACGTGCAAAGTATTCAAACAGGCATCCTATTTGCTCATGAAATAATGAGTATATGAAAGAGAAAGATATAATTCAATTTTTTAAAATTACCCCGCCATTTCAGTATCTCGATGATATGACACTGAAGGATATTGCCGGGCGTACGAAAGAAGAAAGGTATCCGAAGGGGACTATGATCCTTCGGCAGGACGGTCCGCCGAGTGAATATCTCCGTGTAATCAGCAAAGGCGGAGTAAAGGTATATATCAGTCTGGACGCTGCTGAGGATGTGATAATAGACTACAGGAGCGAGGGAGATGCATTCGGACTTCTGTCGCTTGTGGGAGGAGACAGGTCACGGGCAAATGTTTTGGCGGTGGAGGACACGGTCTGTTATCTCCTGGACAAGACAACTATTCAGGGTCTACTGGATACCAACCCTTTGTTTTCCGAGTTCTTCTATAAATCATTTCTTCATAAATACATAGACAAGACCTACAAAGAGATGCATAACAAGAGCCTGTTATATGGAGGCGGAGACAAACTGCTTTTTACCACCCCTGTGGGGGAGCTTGCGATTAAAGATGTCTTAACAGCACAACTCGATATCCCGATCAGGGAAGCTGCCGCCATAATGTCTGCAAACCGGGTCAGTTCTCTCGTGCTTCTTGATCCCGAAGGCCTGCCTTCGGGAATAGTGACTGACCGTGACCTGAGAGACAAGGTAGTATCGAAGGACAGGGATGTAACCGATCCTGTAGGCGGTATCATGAGCGTCCCGCTTATGAAGGTAGAGGCCAGGGATTACTGTTTTGAGGCGCTGCTGAAGATGATACGGTATAACGTACACCACCTTCTCGTGGTTGATGAGGGCAGGCTGAAGGGCATAGTGACAAACCACGATCTTATGATGCTGCAGGGAACATCTCCGATTTCCATTGCCAGGGAGATAGAGACGCAGCAGAATATAGAAGGTCTCGTGCCGATATCAGGCAAGATAAACAGGATTGTGACCATTCTCCTCAAGGAAGGCGCAAAGGCAAGCAATATAACGAGGATAATATCCGAGATCAACGACAGGCTTGCAAAAAAGGTCCTGGAAATGGCTGAAAGGAAATTCGGCCCCTCCCCTTTAAGTTACTGCTGGATCGCATACGGCAGTGAGGGCAGGAAGGAGCAGACCTTCAAGACCGATCAGGACAATGCGATAATCTTTAATGACCCGAGGACGGATGAAGAGGAACAGAGGGCCAGGGACTATTTCTCCGTGTTTACGATCTATGTAAGGGATGCCCTGGTGCAGTGCGGTTTTCCTCTCTGTCCTGCCGACTATATGGCGAGCAACCCTAAATGGTGTCAGCCGCTCAGGACATGGAAGTCTTATTTTTCGCGTTGGATTAACAGTCCCAATCCTGAGTCAATCCTTCATTCTCTAATATTTTTTGATTTCAGACCACTGTTTGGTAATGTCAGACTTGCTGAAAATCTCAGGACGTATCTGAATAAAATGACCGCAGACCAGAATATCTTTTTTGCACGCATGGCCGGTGTGATAACAGGCAACAGGCCGCCCCTTGGTTTTTTCAGGACCTTTGTCGTGGAAAAGAGTGGTGAGCATAAGGACGCGCTGAACCTTAAATTAAGGGGCATAGGTCCGTTGATTGATATTGTCAGGTTGTTTGCTCTTGAAGAGGGCGTTTCCGAGACTTCCACCCTGGAGCGTCTTAAGGCGATGAAAGACAGTCATCCGGTAATTATAGAATTGGGAGAAGAACTCGAACAG
>JAGSYM010000079.1 GCA_018262395.1 Nitrospirota bacterium
CTTAAATGGCTCCAGAATAACTTGCGATCTCAGTTCCGGGTATCTTGAGCCCTTTCGTTCATGTGGGTGCTTCGGTAGATGCTTTGGGTTTCCTCCTCGCTGCTGGAGGCTTACTCGCCTGCATCCAACTCCTGCTCCCTTACTGCGTTTGATCCTCAGATCTTTCCCGTACTAAGTATCGCAATTCCTTTCATTGCTTCTCTCAACTATAAGTTTACTCTTTGACGGTTATATTTCAAGAGCCGTTTTAGTCGGGAAAGGGCGTTTTAGATGAGGTCCGGTCAGATTAACTGTGTTCTTGACTATTCTTCATCAAGGACATAATCTCTTGAGGTATTTCAGGGTTTGATGGAGAACTGCATGTTTCAAGATTGAATTATGTATCGTTGATCTGCTCCTTCACGAAATGAGTGAGACGGACGCCTATAAGACGGACTTTCATTTTCATTTCAACCCTTTTAAGGCATTGGAAAGCCGCTTTCCTTATTTGTTCAACTGAATCAGTCGCTTCCTGAAGTGTCATTGCCCTCGTATAGGTCTTGAAGTCACTGAACCGCACCTTCAGGGTGACAGTCTTGCTTTTGTACCCTTTCTCCCTGATATCGTCAACAACTTCGTTTGTAAGTTCAGCAATAGTTTTCGCGATAATTTGCCAGTTATTTGTGTCCTCCTGAAAAGTTGTTTCCCTGCTTACAGATTTCGGCTCCCAATGGGTTACAAGAGGACTTTCATCTATTCCCCTTGAAGCTTCATGAAGGTAATGACCGTAAGATTCCCCATACATTTCAATCAGCCTATCAACAGATATTGAAGCAAGATCTCCGATAGTGTTTATGCCTATTTGCTTGAGACTTGCCTCTGTCTTTGGTCCAACGCCCCAAAGTTTTCTGACCGGCAATTGCCATATGTGACCTTCTATGTCCTGCTCCTTAATAATGGTTAGCCCATCAGGTTTCTGCATGTCCGAGGCTATCTTAGCCAGGAGCTTGTTTGGTGCTATGCCTATAGAGCAGGTGAGTCCTGTTTCCTCTTTTATCCTCTGTTTGATCACCCTCGCGATTTCCTCCGGCGTTTTTTGGATCTCAGATATATCGAGGAATGCCTCGTCAATGCCGACATCTTCCATGATGGGCGATATTTCTCTGAGGATATCCTTGATTATTCCAGAAACCCTTGAATACTCCTCATAATCCACAGGAAGGAAAACAGCCTCCGGGCAGAGCTTATATGCTGTTCTCAGTGGTAAGGCTGAATGTATTCCGTATTTCCGTGCCTCGTAGGAAGCTGTGGATACAACGCCTCGTTTTGTGGGATCTCCGGAGCCGCCTATGACAACGGGCTTGCCTTTCAGTTCAGGATGCCTCTTTTCCTCGACAGCGGCAAAGAACGCATCCATGTCCATATGGAGAATCCGCCTCATGTGTGATTGATTCCTGATCTCATTCTCCTTTTTTATATGCCTTTTGCTGTTAATTCATATTTATCAGATAGACAGCGGCAAGCGCAGTCAGCCCACCTGTAATTGTTGAAACCCTGGGAACTTCCCCCAGGAATACCCAACTGAGAATAACTGCGCTGAAAGGAACCAGAAAGACAAAGGAGCTTGCCCTATATGAACTCAAACGGCTTGAGGCAAAGAAATAGACGGTTGTAGCCAAAGTGCTTGAAATAATCGCCAGGTAAATCATATTCAACCAGAAGATTAGACCCTGCTTGAAAACTCCTAACACTCCATGGGGCAGTGCGAGAAAAAAGAAAAGAACTGAACAGAAGGCGTATACAAAAAAACTAAAAACAAGTGGGGAAACCGAGTCCCCCGCTTTTTGGCTGCAAATAGTCAGGAGGGCCCAGAGAACGGCACACAAGAGAAAGTAGATATTACCGCTCATGAATAGTCTGTTCCAGTCAAGGCTCCACATCTCCAGAAGGATGAAGCCCCCGACTACCCCTAAAGTCAAACCTATGTAATCTTTCATTGAGACTTTCTGCCGAAGAAAAAATACCGATAATACAAAAGTCACAAGGGGAATCATCGTCGGAACGAGCACTCCTCCAACACCTGCAAATCCGTACGTCAAGCCCTTGAAAAACAGGTACAGATAAAGTCCCATACAAATAGAACCTAAAAGGATAGAAACCCAGCTTCCACCCCAGATTATCATTGAGACAACAACTGAAAGGTTAAACAGCGCAGTTTTATTTGAGTTGCTTATCATCACAAATTGCATGGAGGGGAATGTAACTTATCCGCGATATGCAGGACATTTATTATTGGGCTGATTTATTTTGGCAATGCTATATCTTCGTATCCCTTGCCAGCCTCAGCCATAAGACGGATGCGCTCCGGCTTCATCCGGATAACAACATATTTGGGATCAGTTGGATCTTTAATATATTTTTTGAGAATTGGGACAGCTTCGTACAGCTTCAACTTGTCATCATTGTTGGTACTGATGGTGCAAGTCCCCGCAATCCTCACATGTTTCCCTTCCCTGTCGCTGAAGCAGTATTCCGCATACGGGACTTTCCTGAGTTGCGGGATTTTCTCTGTCCAATCCGTAGTGGCAGACCACAGTTCATTTCCCATCCATACACAGCTCCCCATGGGGCGAACACCAACTTTATTGCCATCGCTTGTCGCGAGAAACCCCCATCCGACTTCTTTCATAAAGTTTTTCACTGTTTCCAGGCTCATACTGTCGCTCCTTTCATCATTTCCCCAATCGATTGCATTAACCCGAGCTTTTTTATATGCAGATTATAGCAGAAGCGGGGGTACAGTTTTGTAAGGTTATAGTCGATTTAAAGCGAAAACAAAAAAAGGCAGAGCCGTTGCCGAACTCTGCCTTTGCCATGAATTGTATGTATCAAAAAAATCTGTTATTAAAGAGAAGAGATTATTCGCAGACCTCCTGTTGCTCAATGGGGATTCTCCTCGCGAATTGACTCACAATGCAACTGTGACATTCTTCGGAGATGGCACCTTCATACAAATACGGGTTTGCCGCATGAGCCGCCGTCTTTACCATCTGTCCGTGGTTTTTATACGGTCCGCCGGATGCCACCGTTTCCTGGACAATCAATTGTGCCATCCCGCATGTGAAAGTTGTAGCTACGCAATCACCGGATTCGACATCACAAATCTGACCAACGTTGCACAAACTGTCGTCCGCAAAGTCTAAACACATATCGTTCTCTTCATCACAGGAGAAACCCCTCGTCACACATCCGTCTATGAAAGGTGGACAGGCGGAAACAGCGACACAAAACCCCTCTGAACAAAACTCTGTCCCGTTACAGAATACGCCGTCATTACAGTCGGCATCCTCAGTACATTGTATCTGTATCTGAAGGCAGTCGCCGGTGTAAATGTCACAGAACTCACCTTCGGCACAGAGGCTGTCATCTGCAAAGTCTATACACATATCGTTCTCTTCATCACAGGAGAAGCCCCTCGTCACGCATCCGTCTATGGCGGGTGGACAGGCGGAAACAGCGGCACACGTCCCATCTATACACGTCTCTGTTCCGGTGCAGAATAACTGGTCATCACAGTCAGCATCCTCAGTACATGAAATCTGCGCCCGAATATCTCCAACGAAACTTAATAATAGCAATACACTAATAACACACGTTGTTAGAATCAAATATTTACTCTTCATTTACGCCCCCTTTCGCATTATCTTAAAGCAATAACTTTTCCTCCACCTTTGCATGAGCAGATCTTTCTAAACAGACATCGGAATCACCCCCCATCACACAGGCTGTTTTTTGTAAGTAAATGTTTTTTTTATCGCCACTGGGAACGATATGATTCCTATGATAGGATGTCGATGTGATTTGTATCTGTGACTGTTGTCACATGTGCTGCAATGAACAGGTAAATCAGCAGGCTAAATCAGAAATGCGCAGCCCTTGGGAAATATAGGGACTGAGTTCAGCCTGGTCGGATGTTACTTTCGGGAAAAGATAAACGGTGTCAGTTGAGAGAATTGGTTAACTGGCAGGCGTACCGCGATTATATCGGAACTCTGCCCCTTCTTCCCTCATTTTTCCTGATCAAATCAATCACCGAAGCACGGCTTATCTGTATAACTCCCTTGTGCTTCCTTCCCTTTAGCACACCTGAGTCATACCATTGATAAATTTCCTGCGGTGAGACAGAGAAGAAATGTGCGACCTCACCAATTCTCAAAAGTGGTCTATCCGGCAAATCTTGAAGGATGTCATGGTCATTCATTTGAATGCCATTCAAGTCCCCTGGATTCTATCTCTGCCTTGATAGCTTGCAGTTGATGCTGAAATGAAATACATTCATCCCTGCTCTGCTTGTCGCTTAATCCCCATCGTGTAGCTATTGCCCTATCGACAAATCTTAATTCAGAGAAAAGCCACTCATCGGTCTTATCCTGGTAATCGGTCATGTCTGCTCTTTTTTATCCGCCAAGTGCTTCAGCATCTGCAGTTCTTTATCTATCTTTAGGATGTTCTGAGCAAGAGCAGACAACTGCTCAGATATCGGCTTGAGTGTCTCCGCATAGAACTCAGACTTGTACTTCTCAAGCGCATCCTGAAGAAGACGGACCTCTTCCTGCATCTTATTGATAATCTCAGTTCTGTCCATTGATTTTTCGTTCATATAGTTAAAGTGGTCTATACTGACCTTTACCGCATGATACATGTTTTAATCGTTACATATTGTATGCGCTTCGCGATAAAATAACACCAAAGTAAACAGCTGCCCCTCCAGCAATAATATAGGCGATAGAGGTCATTTTCTTTACGGCTTCCGCTCTCTTTACCAGGGATACAATGCCTACAATGACCGCAACCAACCCAACCACAATAAGGTTAATTCCAAAAACAAGATTGAAAATATTATTAAGATTACCCATTAAGTATCCTTGAGAAATAAAATCCGACAATTATTGCATACAGTCTATCTCAAAATAACGTGACGGCGAACATTATTTATTATGCAGAAAGTGACTGCTGAGTCATGATGATACAGGTAGCTTTCACGTTTATGCAACCTGCCCCCATCCCACCCATGTAGGGTTGACAGTCAAATCAGCATTCATACAATAAGATCAAGGGAAGTTTTGACTATGAGCGACAAAGTTGAGAAGGCATTTATTTCATTATTGATGGAACTGCCATTTTATTTTACCCTGTCCGTTAGGGAACGGCATTCCTTGCTGTCGAGACTAACAAAGCATTACCAGGCGCTTATACAGGAGTTTGCAAAGGAACAAGATTTGTACAAGGATTTATTGAAACCAAAATATTGATCATCCCCCCTGTAGTATTCCTTCAAGAAGCCTTGTAGTAATTCGTAAAGAAAAGCTGTCGTACTTATGGGATAGTTTAGGTGAGTGCATTTTGATAACAAAGCGGATTTATTTCAGCCTATCTTTATTTTTTTTTGAGCTTAATAATCGAATGACTTTGGATGTGGTTCGCATGCCGGCATAATGTTCTTCTCTGTTATTTGATACTGTGAACTCAGTTACAAAAGATTTAAGTAAGAGATGTGATAGAATAGGGTGTGCAAATAATTGGGAAAGGAGTGTTAATAACCAGAGGACAAAAAGAACCATTCTGGAACGAGTCCGGAACGACTTTTCATGTCGTGGTATCCTTTAAAAACATTAACTTAAGTGGCGGAGGGGGTGAGATTCGAACTCACGGTAGAGTTGCCCCTACAACGATTTTCAAGACCGTCGCCTTCAACCGCTCGGCCACCCCTCCCTTAAAAACAGTCGATAGTATGCAGTAAACAGGCAAACGACAAAAAGAACAAGCCAGAAACGTAAAAGATATTATAACAAAAACAGCATTTGACTTTTTAGCGGGAATTCATGTTTAGTAATAAAATTTGTATAACATCTTAAAACTATAGAGGTGATCATGCAAGACTCGGCAATTCAGTTAATTCTCCAGGCGGGCTTAGTTGTTAAGGGTGTCCTCCTCATCCTGCTGTTTTTTTCGATAGTATCATGGGCGATTATATTTTATAAACAGCGATATTTTTCAAAAGCAGATAAAGAGTCCGCACAATTTTTGCAGGCATACAGATCGAACAGGGAACCGAGTGAGATTTACCAGGCTACAAGGAGCCTTATGGTCAGTCCAATCGCACAGCTATTCAGGTCAGTTTACAGCGATGAAATGCACAAGGAAAAGAGCGAGACCAAAAGAGTCCTTAGAAGATATGGAGCACTCGAATCGGCGAAGCTCGAGAAATATCTGCATTTCCTCGCAACGACCGGCTCTACAACCCCGTTCATCGGACTTTTCGGGACTGTGTGGGGTATCATGAATTCCTTCAGAAGCATCGGCTCTGCCGGTGCGGCATCGCTTACTGTTGTGGCACCAGGCATAGCCGAGTCCCTGATAGCCACTGCAGCCGGCCTTGCAGCAGCAATTCCTGCAGTCATTGCGTACAACTATTATCTCAGCATGGCCAGGAGAATGATCATCGATATGGAGGATTTTTCAGAGGAACTTCTCGATTTTTTTGGGAAGGGTAATCTATGAAATTCAGCAGGGAAAGAGACGTCCTTTCAGAAATTAATGTAACGCCGTTTGTTGACGTCATGCTCGTTCTCCTTGTGATCTTCATGGTTACCGCGCCGTTGCTCCAGCAGGGGATTGATGTGAATCTCCCGAAGGCGAAGGGCAAGGACCTGCCGCCGGAGGAACGGATTACCCTCATCATAAAGAGAGATCGCGTTATCTACATGAATGACAATCCGGTTACGCTCTCGGAATTGAGGAAGAAGCTCGCATCGATCAGTCAATTGAATCCAAATGTTTTTCTGAAAGCGGATAAGGATGTGCCGTACGGATTTGTTGTTGAAGTCATGGGTGATATAAAGGAGGCCGGAATCGAAAAGCTCGGTATGATAACAGAACCGAAAATTACCCTTAAATGAGGGAACCAAACCTCCAGAAGACCGTCTTACTATCCTTTGCCCTTCATCTGATCGCATTCTCAATAACCGTACTCATTTTACAGCAGTCAAATCGTTTCATTATGCCTTCTCCCTATACCGTGAGCCTTGTCAGTCCTGACGTCCTGCATAAAGGTGTAACCGACAGTGCGAAAAGTGACAGGGTCATACGGGATTCTGCCGAGTCGATTGCTCAGACAAGTAAGGCCATGAAGTCAAAAAAGGATACCGTGAAAGAGAATGAAAAAATAGAGGAAAAAATTTCTGCTCTTGCAGCAAAGAAAAAAATTAAGAGAATAATGGAACTCCGCAACGTCATTTCCCTGAAGGCTGGTGCTGGTAATCGCAGCATGCAAACGACAAAAGCCTCCTCTTCTGATGCAGGGGGTGGCCTGTTTGATGATTACTACCGGAAAATTACGAAGGAGATATGGCAGCAATGGATCTATCCTGATACAAGCAGGAAGGACATCGAAGCAATCGTCGCGGTCAGGATATTGAAGGACGGCACAGCCCTCGTTCAAAGGGTTGAAAAAAGTTCGGGGAATGCGCTGTTTGACAGGGCTGCATTGAAAGCACTTGCAAAGGCAAGTCCGCTGGCCCCGCCTCCCTATGAGATGGAGATAGGAGTGAGATTTTATCCGTGAAAAGAAAACTGAGAACTCAAAACTCAAAAATCAAAGCTACTTTCATTGTACTTTTTTCATTCTGTATTGTTTATTTCACCTTTTCTCTTGCCGGGGCAAAGGTATATATCGATATCTCCTCCCCTGCCTTTACCAGGCTCCCGATCGTGATTCAGGAATTTCCCGGTGCTTCAGGCAGGGAGATTACCGATATTGTCAGAAATGACCTTGATTTTACCGGACTGTTTACGAT
>JAGSYM010000080.1 GCA_018262395.1 Nitrospirota bacterium
ATGTATTTATGATTTGAATCTCAGAAACTGAAACACTGATATCTATGATCATTTCTTTTCCATAACCGCTTTCTCAATATCCTCCAAGGTTGGTTCTGCGCCAAGTAATCTGTCATCTACGGCTATATTGGGCGGCTTAATGGTATCCCCCCTGTGGCCAAAACCGAGGAAACCTGAATACACTATTTCTACTTCTACATCATCGGGATATTTTTCTTTGACTCTCCCGGCCAAAGCACAGAGATTGGTTCACCGTTTTCCGGGAGGGCGGTTGGAATAAATCTTGATTTTAATCATGGTGCTTCACCTCCTCATCTTCTTCGCTCTCCGGGATATACTCCCTTCTTTGTGACAGGACAGCACGCCGGTCTTGGAAGTGTGTCATAGTAATCCTTATTGAGGAGTTCCAGGAGGTCAGGGATGAGCGCATTCACGAGAAAGTAGCACCTGAGCCTTCCGTCAATATAGAAGTCGATGATTCCAAAGTGTCTGAGCAGCGAAAGATGTTGGGATATATTGGGCTGACGCAATGACAGAAATTCCTCAAAGTCACTCACGCACTTGACCCCCTTCACAAGCTCCTCAAGGATTCTGATTCTGACCGGGTGGGCTATAACCTTCAAAAGCTCCACTTTTTGTCCTAAAGAAAGCATTTATACCTCCCACTTTAATATATTCTTATTATTGAATATATCAGCATTGGAATATATTTTCAATAGAACAACCTAAGAAAAGCAGAGGCACGGGAAGATGATATGTCACATTGCATGAAAGTGGCCGAAAAGGCTATCGAGATAAGCGGGCAGACAGAATAATGCTCAACACGGAATTTGTTAGCAGGGAAGCCTTATTCCATGATCTCGGTAAAGCAATAATTCTCGACTTAGAATATGGCTGCTCGATGGCGAAATTGGCAGAGATATCCGACTCCTCCTATCGAACACTGACATTACGGAGAAACATATCCGGGGAAGACTAAAAGAGGAAGAACTTCTCGATGGCAGAACAGACTTCTGTCAGATGATAAGAAGTTTCATTATCACTTTTTCAGCTGTTTGAAAGGCAAATTCTTCAAAATATTGAATAATAGCTTCTTCAGAAAAAGAGACTGAACCATCTGCTTCGAGATAATTCTTGCTCAAAACACATTCAAGCTGCTCGTCCCCTTCATTCCATGGCATATTGAGAATAGACTCGATATCCTGGCCTGACTTCACATATCTGATCGGGAGAAAAAGTTCTATATCGAACTTCTTCATAAATGACTGGTAGGCATCCAGAGATACCTTAATCTGGTTCACTTTGAGCTTCCCATTGTGAGATTCTCTCTCCCCGCCAATGATCATAGTGCTATGAATTTTTTTAGCAAGGGGGACGCGCATTGCATGAAAATAGAAATGGCATCCGACACAGTGAGAATAAAAACCGAATTTTTTCATGAAATGTGTCGTGTACCTGCCGCACAACTTCCACCAGAATTTAGGCGATCCTATGATAACCGGATCAAAAAGCCTGATATTATCCCTTTGTAATCTGTCTCTTAGTACCTGTATCTTCTCGAAGGGGGTCGTCCAGTTGCCATATTCGGTACCGGTATATGCTACTGTCGGCAGAACCGCCGTGATCGTGCGAAGTTCACAGGCTCGGAGAACTGCTGCGATGCTGTCTCTCCCCGCAATCTCCGCTACAGCAAGGTTTTCAGTCTCCCTCATCTCACGAATTGCTGAAGGTGGGAGCATCCACTCAGGAAAATTGCTGATCAAATCAGGCTTGCTTACAAGTATTTCAAGAAGTTTCTCATCCATACTATTTCACAATTTCAAAGGCCTGTAATTACCCGGGTAATACGGCTGATCAACCGGGGTGTCCATAAGACCCTGCATTTTTGCCCGGTCGAGAAAGTTGAGGATCATATGCATCAATTCCTTTCCCTTTATGATACCGAGTGACCCTTGGGCACAGGCTATTTCATTAAAATAGCCAACCTCATCTCTTCTCACATACTTGCCAACCATGGTGAGAGGCACTGTTTCACCTGTATGTATCATACTGCCGGAACTTGCTGTTGAATGGTCTGCACTCACAACCAGCAGAATTTGACTGTCAGGTATTATTTCATTGACAGCAACAGACATCGCACGGTCAACGGCTTCAATCACCTCTTTTTTAAACCAGGGATTTTTTGTATGGCCTGCTTCATCAGGCATCTTTGTATGGACATGGACAAAATCATAATCGCGTGCATCCCTTGCATAACGTAAACGGTATTTCAGATCTTCCTCTATGTTTCCCGTATCTTTCACTTTTACTACATCCATCCCCAGTTCTTTACAGAGTCCCCAATAAATAGCGCCTGAAGAGATCGACAGGCCTCTCAAACCCCATTTCTCATTGAAAGATTCCAACTGATTATATTTGCCTGGTCTCTGCGTAACAAGTGCATTTACCGACGGCTGGTTATGTGACATACGATTCTTGTTTACAGGATGTTCAGAAAGCATGTGATTGCACCAGACAAGATATTTATTCAACGCATCTGAAGTATTTTTTGAAGATGTAAGAATGTTTTTCTGGAATGTCGGCACGACTGCAAGAACCGGTTTGCCCTCATAGATAGGATCTGAATCAGTTATCTTATCCGAAACCTCGCCATCTAAAATGATAAAGCCATCAATACCGTTCGAGGTGATAAGTCGGATTGTTATTCCATCTGATTCAAATAATTCTATTGTTTTCTTAAGCGTTTCTGATTCCTCGTGTGAAATTTCGGGTCTTCCCCATCTGAGAAAAAGATTGCCATCCCTGTTTTCAACACAGCACAGGTGACATAGTATAGCCACGTTATTATCTTTTAACGGTATCCCCTTCCCTTTAGCCTCAATATAGCCTCTTCCCGGAAAGTCTTCTCTTTCATACCCGAAGATGATAAAGTGAGCTGTCTCACTTGACATAGGAATGCCCTGCATCACCGTGTGATATAAGCCGTTCATACCTAATGATGCAAGATGATCTAAATGAGGCGTATAGGCAGCATAAAGGGGTGTTTTACCCGAAAAACACTCCAGGCCTCTGTCTCCGATTCCATCCAGGATCACTAAAATGCAGCGCATATATTTTTATACCACATACTATGTCAATTGCACTAATAGATATGCCCTATGTATTCTGATACTTTTATTGACAATACTTATTTGACAACAATTTATTGAGAACAAATAATATACGTATGAGAATAGACATGCACGTTCATACCCGTTTTTCTCCGTGCAGTATAATTCGAGTGCGGCAACTTTTAAAAAAAATTCAGGAGGCCGGTATAGATGGAGTTTGTATTACCGACCACGATACAACTGGTTCACGTTCTTTACTGCAAAGCATCTCTCATTCGTCTGGCCTGAGCATCATCGTCGGGCTTGAATACACAACGATTCAGGGCGATTTTCTCATTTTTGGCCCTGTTGAACATATCCCTCAGGGAATGGATGCGAAAACACTTCTCACATGGACAAAAGAACTGCGTGGCGTGGCCATTCCCGCTCATCCGTTTCGCAGCAGCAGGCCGGCTGATCCACAAATTCTTCCTCTTTTTGATATCATCGAGGTGCTGAACGGCAGAAACCAAAACTATGAGAATGAACTCTGTATGAATTGGATTAATACTAATGGGAGCAGCAAAAAATGCATTGGTGGAAGTGATGCTCATACGCTTGATGAAATAGGCCGGATAGTTACCGTATTTGAGAGGGATATTTATTCTTCCGACGACCTCATTCGCGAACTTCGGGATGGGAACTATACTATCCAGCAGAGATATTAGCAGGCACTGAATGATCTTTGCTTATTTTTTATTGTACTTAATGGTTATTTCGTAATCGATGCTTGCGTGCTCAGAGGCAGGGGGGATCACACTTCCATGACAATTCAGTTTTCCCTTTGCGGATTTCTTTTGATGTTTGATCATATTAATAATCACAGAAGTAAGGTCAAAACCACCGTCAACACAGTCTTTTTTCATACAATCCATATTGAAATAGGCATGATGTGTGGGCCAGAAATTAATTGTTCGTGACATCAGAACCGGATTAACTGCCTTCTGATAGTAGGTCATATGAACAACAATATCTGAAACTTCGGGAAAGCGTTCAGAAATCAATCCAGATTCAAGCTTCCTCTGTTTGTTTCGTTCCATTCTTTCCAGGTAATTCTGTTTATGAGCCATCTCACCCTCAAAATGCAGAAGTCCCCCTTTGTAGTTCAGGGGGACTTCCATCGTCTATTAATGTTTAACTACATTAATTGCCTTGAGACCTTTTGGACCATTCTCGTTATCGAAGGTGACTAAGTCACCTTCAGCAAGGGATTTAAATCCACTTCCCTGAATAGAAGAATGGTGGACAAAAATATCAGTACCGTCGTCTCTTGTGATAAAGCCGAATCCTTTAGAGTCATTAAACCACTTTACTTTGCCTTGAGCCATTGCTTTTACCTCCTTACGTATAAATTAAAATCGCAGAATGAGCAATAAAAAAGGCCACAAAGCTAAAAGTCTTTGTGGCCTTAATAATACAAAAACTTCTGGACTTCGTCTATAGAATGACATATATCATCATATTATGTCAACATCTTGATGCTCATAATTCCAAAAAATGGGTCCATTCGTAAAAAAGTTGAAAAGCATCTAAGGAGAAGAATGTCTGGATTCCCGCCTTCGCGGGAATGACGAAAACAAGCATTTAAGAATGTCATTCCCCGACTTGCTTGCCCGCCGTTCTTTTGGAGGGATCGGGGAATCCAGGATGTCTTCAACTTAAATATGAAAGACAAAAAAATAAATTGACAAACTATTTTTTTCAGCTATCATTTAGATAAACTATCGATATAGAAGATTACATAGTAATTATCTATAATTCTGAAAGGAGGTGAAGACAATGAAAAAACCGCTCAGTAAGCAGAGTATCCTGAAAGAGGCATCTTTCTGGGATGGTCTTAAAACGGTAATCAAGGAAAATCCTGGGAAGTCATGTCACAAATGAAAGAGCTGAAAGAGCTAACGTTGCTGGTCAAGCAACGAATGATTAAAACAAAATGGCAGGGATGTGTTTCTATACATCACTTGCCATTTTGTTTTAATGTTACCGCGCCACACCTGGTTTTCAATACATAATAATCTTTGTCCACAGCAAGATTGGTAGAACGGCATGAGAACCTCGCCATTTTCCATATTGCACTTTCATTGTCTCATGGTATTAAATATCCGTTATGACTGAACTAACCCCCTTAATGAAGCAATATTTCAGCATGAAGGAGCGATACAAGGACGCTATCATCCTTTTCAGACTCGGAGACTTCTATGAGATGTTCGGAGAAGATGCTGAAAAAGCTTCCAAAATACTTCAGATAGCACTGACATCAAGAGACAAATCCAGTAAAGAGCCTATCCCCATGTGTGGCGTTCCGCATTTTGCAGCTGATTCTTATGTCTTAAAGTTGATCAAGGCAGGTCTTAAGGTAGCCATCTGCGAACAGATGGAAGATCCAAAAGAGGCAAAGGGAATTGTTGACAGAGATATTGTAAGGGTGATCACACCCGGAACATACACGCCTGATAACCCGAAGGAAAATGTCTATATCATCAGCATCTTTCCTTCTGCCGATAAACATGGAATTGCGTTGTCTGACATCTCAACTGGCGAGTTCATAATGTATGAGACATATGACAATATTCAGGACGAAGTCTACCGCTTTGAACCGAGAGAAATCCTGATACCCCAGAGTATTCATACTGATATCCATTACCAGGAGGCCTTTCATGATTTCTTTGTATCTGTTTACGAGGACTGGTATTTCGATTATGCCGACGCTTACAAGACACTCTTGCAGCATTTAAAGGTATCCTCCCTGGACGGGTACGG
>JAGSYM010000349.1 GCA_018262395.1 Nitrospirota bacterium
GCCGCACGGGCCGTTGAACAACCCTTTGGCGCAACGGGTGACAGGGCATACGGCAGCAAAAACCCCGAGCTTGCAGTCGCCGCAGCCACGGCAGTTCTCTACCCAGAGACCTGCCTCTTTTGTCTCTCCGAGGAATGTAGTATTGAGGGCAGGGACAATATGGACCTTGGGGAAGACCTCTGCAACGGCCTGCACTCCTGCGCCGCACGCGAGAGAGAGGACAACGTCGTACTGGCCGATCACGTCCGTCAACTGGTCAATAAACTCATAGACACACTGGCGGTCCAGTGTCATCTCTTTAATTGCTATCTCTTTGCCTGATGCCTTTGCGTCCATGCGGAGTGCGGAAGAGAGAAGTCCCACCTCTTTTTCTCCTCCCGCTGCACACTCGGCCACGCAGGAACCGCAGCCTACTACCAGTACCTTCCTGTAGGGCGCTATCATTTCTTTTATTTCTGATATAGGTTTTCTTTCAGCAGTAATCATGCTCTTACTCCTTTATCATCAGCCGTTTTTATCTTCAGGCCTGTTTTCCCTTCACAGGAGAGGTCCCGATTGACGCCTCCCGGGCAAGAAGACCCCGTGCCAACTCATCAATGGTTGCAGGGTTCCCTGCTGAGGTGACAATCAACTCCAGACGCTCCCGCTCAAGACCTATCTCTTCGATCAGACTCTGGGTATATGCAATACGCTTTTTGGCGCGTATATTCCCTTCACGATAATGGCATGCCCCTTCGGGGCAGGTGATAAGATAGACCTTATCAGCCCCTGATTCGAGGGCACGCATGAGGTGAAGAGGATCAATGCGGCCGCTGCACGGCAGGGGGAAAAACCGAATCCGCTCACCCAGTTCCCTTTCAAGGGAACGCCTGTTGACGTCCTGGTTTGGATCTAATTGCCGGCAAAAAAAGACCGTAATATGAAGGCCAGCGCCTTTCTTGTCCATAAAAGTTTTTCGTATCCTCTCGTAATGAGTAAAAAATAGCGTCTATACCTTAGTTGGTCGGCATAGACGCGGTGGACGGTAACCGTTTGCCATTAAATTAATAATAAAAACTATGTTAATTTTTTGTCAACTTAACGGGGTATTGCCTGCTGTCAGAATATACCTTTCGACTATCCTACGTTATTCATTAATTCAAGAGATATCCGATTGGAATAAGGCGGAAGAGGGTATGTGAGCGGATTCTTTTGCCGAGATTCCTGCAGTAGGCATGTTTGAGGTCAGGAGGCAAAAGCCTCGGAATACCGGCGAAATACCGGGATGAGAATGAACAAGAATGCTCTATGCCGCCTTATGCTGCAATTGATGTATGAATAATATGGGCTATGAATGAGGCAAAATACCTTTCTCATGTATTGCCTGATTTGACTGGAAGATTGAGTTTGAAACCTTCTTGACAATATCTGAAGATATTGTATAAATTTATGCCACAAGGTAACCGGCAACCTATTGCCATGGAAAAAATTACGACAGGCATAAAAGATCTCGACAGCCTTATTGACTCTGCTCATATAGGGGACAATATGGTATGGGAAACTGAAGCCGGCACATCCGAAGACATATTCATCCAGAATTTTATGGCATTGACTGCTTCACGTCAGGAAAAGGAAAAAACGACAAGGCATTTCTTAAGTTCTATGAAACAGAGCGCCCTGATTTTCCGAACGTCATAAAGGTAAACAGACCTGCCGATATATCATTCTTCAGCGAAACACTTAACTCCATACAGGACAGGCTGCCGGAAGGCGCACGATATATATTCGACAGCTTAACCGGGATGCAGGACCTCTGGGGAGACGAAAACAGCACCTACAAATTCTTTACGTATATGTGCCCACGGTTGTACGACCTCGGCACCGTTGCTTACTGGATATTGGAAAAAGAGGCCCACAGTCAATCATTCAAGGCCAACCTCAGGCATATAACACAGGTCGTCATCGAACTCTATAAGAAAAGAGAAAAATTATATCTTAAGGCCCTGAAGCTTGAAGGCAGGACCAGCAGGGAGGCATTCAAATCCCATGCGTATGTAATAGAAGGCAACAGCATATGTATGATACCCGCAAAGAAAGAGCCTTCATTCGACATAGGGATCAAAATAAAGGATGCCCGAACAAGACTCGGGATGTCACAAAAAGACCTTGCGGAGAAAATCGGACTGACATCGAGTTTTATATCACAGCTCGAAAACAACCAGATAAGCCCGTCTCTCAATTCTTTCTTTCAGATAGCCGAAGTTCTTGGCATAAGTCCCGCCAGCCTTCTGCAGAGTGACAAGAAGACCAAAGATGTCAGATGGCTCATGAAAGGCGATTCCGTCAGGAAAAACCTTTACGAAAAAGCACAGGGATACTCCATATTCAATATCATCTCCGCAGAAAAGGCGTCTGCTTATCTGGCGGTGATAGATCCAGACACCGAACTGTATAAACATTTTCTCTCCTATAAGAAAGAAGAGCTGATACATGTCATAAAAGGCGGCATTTCCGTAAAAGTAGAAGGCATTGAAAAAGAACTGAAGGCAGGTGATTCGATCTATCTGAAAGACTCTCTGCCGTCTCTATGGAGAAATAAAAGCGCGAAGGAGGTTGAGTTATTCGTTATCTGTATGTGACCCTGATAGATAAAAGGAGAGGCCTATAAAAATCCTTACAGGATTTTTTTTACCTGCAGCTGTAAGCAATACTTACTTTATTGCAGAAATTGATTACTTATACTTAATAAAAACAGGCGCATATAAGAAAAAACAAACATTGCCATGCAAATAAAATTCTCACAGGATTTTTTTGCCTGTAGTTGTAAGTAATACTTATTTTTTGTCGGCATTGCTTTAATGATACTTAATAAAAAGGAGGTGGAAAGTATAGGGGAAAAAACACCGGCGCTAAGTTTAAACAGTACATCAGATAGTAAAAAACAAGAAGCATGATAAGGAGGAAAAACATATGAACTTGCAACAGCCAAATGCCAATGACGCAACCAGGACACACAATCGCTCAAAAAACGTATCACCGATGAGCGGAATTTGCAGCAGATGCATCGACGGATGCAGGGGGAATTGTGAAGTTTTCAAGGCTACCTTCAGAGGCAGAGAGTTAATTTATCCGGGACCGTTCGGCAGCATAACTGCAGGAGGAGACAAGAATTATCCTGTCGATTATTCCCACCTGAATATTCACGGTTACGCGCTGGGGGCAAAAGGCCTTCCCAAAGGCCAGAAAGGCGACCCTGACACCGCAAAATTTCCAAACGTTAATACGGAAACCGAATATGGCTGGACCAGAAAGGTAAAAATGAAAGTGCCGATTTTTACCGGCGCCCTCGGCTCTACGGAAATTGCCCGCAAGAACTGGGAGCATTTTGCGACCGCAGGATCGAGACATATCGCCGCTATCATCAGGGGTACGGAGAGATCCTTGTGCAGATGAACGTCGAGGACACCCGCCTGGGTGTGGCCGAATACATTATCGACAAACACGGCCTTGAAACCATAGAGCTGAAATGG
>JAGSYM010000081.1 GCA_018262395.1 Nitrospirota bacterium
ATCGAAGCGGTCACAATCCTTATATTATGAAAGGTGAAGTCGGTCCCTATCTCACCTCTCCATCCCGACGTGCCGAATACGATGTTTGCCGGTGCTGTATTCTCCCGTGCAAATTTTTCAATTACCTTCAGAAGGCCACTGCTCTGCGAAACATCCGACATGATGAACTTCCAGCAGGAAGCAGCATTCTTAAAATCCTGAGCCATCTGTCCCTCCTAAAAGATAACCTTTAAGACATCATCAATGTCCTTCAGGGTCTTAACAATCCCTTCAGCTTCTGCTGAGTTTAGTGTATGAACGTCTGTACCGGCCAATAGTTCAAATAATCCATCAAAAGCATCACGAACATGCAGGTCATTATCCATATGCCGGGTAAATGTCCTCTTCACAGTTTCCCCGATCCTGTCGGCAGGAGAAGGATTCTGCCCGGCCTTTTTTGTGATTGCTTTTACCATATCTCTGAAGGTTCTGAGCTTTTTCGCTGCACGGCTCATCGACTGCCCAGAATAATTAATCTGCTCCCGGTAATATCCGTACATGAGAAAAAACCGTATTTCAGCCATTCTGTAACCCTGCCTGAGAAGCGTATCGGTATATATAACGTTGCCCTTGCTCTTCGACATCTTCTGCCCGTTTACATATAAATGATTGCAGTGAAGCCAGAATTTTGCCATGGGGTAGGGCCTCACTGATTCGAGGATCGCCTTTGTGTAATCGTGATGACGGTAGAGATTGTCTACCCCTCCGCAATAGATTGAGAGGGTCTCCTGGAAATATCGACTGACCATGCCCGGGTCCTGAATATTCCAGGAGGGACGGCCTTTGCCTATCTCCGTATCCCAGTAATACGTATCGCCATCCTTGTAGCCATGCCAGAGGATGAAATCGCCTTTATTCCATTGAAGGCCGGGGTAGGTATCCTTATGGAATCGTTTCTTTTGCAGGGGCCACTGAGACATGTCGAGTCCGTAAAGTTGACCGAATGCCGGGAATTTTAACGGATCATAATAGACATTCCCTTTATACCAGTAAGCAATCTGCCGTTCGAGGAGTTTCAGAATAAGAGCAACAGCAGTATTAACATGTTCTGATGCTTTGGGGAGATAATCAGGAAATCTCATGTTCAGGAGCCTCATCTCGCGCATGAACTCCCTAATATTATTCTCTGTCAGATGGTCAACCGGTATCTTTTTCTTTGCAGCCTCGCTGATTGCCTTGTCTTCAATATCGGTGAAATTCATGCCTCTTTTAACCGTGTATCCGGAATAAACAAGGTATCGTGCGAGGACATCTTCAAATAAAAATGTCCTGAAATTGCCGATGTGAGCCCTTTGGTAAACAGAAGGGCCACAGGTGAATATGGTTGCAACTCCCTTCCTGACGGGATAGAATGTTTCGAGCTTCTTTCCTAACGTATTAAAAAACCGTATCAAATTTAGTGTCTCCGGATTTTTGTTTTACTGGAAAATGCGTTCGAGATCCCTCAAAGGCAGCGCAAGAACATTCTTTCCGAGGGGATATGATTCATCGCCGGGATATACAACAAAACCTTTTTTACACAATAAGTCCTCATACGCTATCCAATATCCCTTCTCCACTTTCGGGCTTGCAGAATACTTAACCTCTATTGCTATTGGCCTGTTCTTGCGATCAAAGACAACCAGATCAATTTCGGCACCCGCATTCGTTCGATAGAAATAAACATCGTGACTTTTTTTCATCAAGCTAATGATTTGCTCTATTACAAACCCCTCCCATGAACTGCCTACTAAAGGATGGCTCTGCAAAGCATCAAGGTTTCTGATGCCCAGCAACCCATGAAGCAGACCTGAATCACGAATATATACTTTAGGAGATTTTATCAGCCTCTTTCTGATATTAATATAATAAGGCTGCAATCTTCTCACAAGAAATGTTTCCTCAAGAATGTCCAAATACATCCTGACTGTTGGCGCAGTGATACCCAGACTTTTTGCAAGATGACTTGCGTTCCAGAGTTGCCCATGTGAATGTGCAAGCATTGTCCAGAATCTTCTCAGTTGCATAGAAGGTATCTTAAATCCTAACTGGGGAATATCCATTTCGAGATAGGTTTTGATAAAGGCCTCTCTCCAGATAAAGCTATCTTCGTCCTGAGCAAGATAGCTCAACGGGAAACCGCCTCCCAGCCAAAGTCTCAGCATATGATTATATCCTGTTTCATGTATATGAAAAGGAGAAAGCTCATGGTAGATTATTCGACCCGCAAGGCTCTCCGATGCGTGCCGTATCAAATCAGGTGAGGCTGAACCAAGTATCAAAAATCGACCACCAATTATTCTTTTATCAACCAGTGCCCGCAGGAGGGGAAAAAGAGAAGGCATGCGTTGAATTTCATCAATAACCACAAGTGCATCGAAGAACTGGCTCAGATAAAGTTCGGGCTCCTGCAGTTTATTGAGGTCAGAGGGGAGTTCCAGATCAAGATAGACAACCTTTTTATCGCAGTGTTTTGTTATTGTCTTTGCAAGGGTGGTCTTTCCTATCTGTCGGGGACCCAATATACCGACGACAGGATATTGTTTCAGGGATCTTTCAACATGCTCCTGTACCTGCCGATTTATCATGCTTGTATATTAAAAGAATGACTTTCAAATTACAAGGACATATATTCACTTTTTTTCCTTAAGCATATAGCGTAATGCTCATTATGCTTATCTCCCGGACTGCAAAGCGCCTTCAGCTCTCTTTATATACACGGCCTCCAATCATCCAACCCCAGCGCCATACGCAATGTCAGTATTACGTCTGAAATATCGACCACGCCATCATTGTTGATATCAGAGCAGTCTGCCTCAGGATCCAATTGCAATGCAATCCTGAGGACAAGGATGACATCACTGATGTCGATCTTCTCATCTTTGTTAATATCACCGAGAAGGCCTGTCGTCATGCTTATAAACTCAAATGCTCCCATATCTACAACGGCATTCCCATCGCCATTGCCATCAATTATCCTGGGATTATTCTCAAAGTCGGTTGTCAACCATGCAGGAACAGCGGAATTGCTTCCTGCGTCCAAGCACGGAGAAGACGGAGTCAGGTGGAAATCTCCGGATATCCCGTCAACGAAACCCGGCTCCAGACTGATATCGCCGGTTCCCGGGGACAGCCCGATATAGTTCTGACCGGGAGAGTTAAAGACATCATTTTTCGACAGTAGGTTTGGAGGGTACATAAGCGAGTAGATCCCCGATGAATTTGAAGCGATAATATTGTTCGCTATACTCATCTTGTTCGTATTCGACCATAGCATGACCGCCATGCCGCCACCCTTTTCACCAAGGAAAGGATCGGAAGCGCTGTTCATGGTTATCGTATTGTTGGTGATATAAGAGTCGGCAGTCGAACTCAGCGGGACCTCCCAGTATATACCTCCCCCCATGCCACCCTGTCCAGTTCCTGCATTGACGGCAGCGTTAGCGGTGATGACATTGTTCACAATGCTCCCTGCGGAGGCGGCCTGTCCGCAAATACCTGCCCCCACCGATGCCGAATTTTGCCGTATCAGGTTTCCTTCTACAATGAAGTCTTGGCATAGATACAAGGAAATAGCACCCCATTCCGACCCGGCATACACAGGCGGACCGTACATTGCATTATTTTCAATCAGATTGTTCTTTATGCACGGAAAAGAGCTCATACAGTATATGGCAGAACCATATCTCGAGTGGTTCTCTGTAATCATATTATCCCGTATCATGAGGCCGGAGAGAGCGCAGAAGATCCCGGCTCCTCTCCCGGACTGATAGTCGAGGATCTCGTTTTCAGCGATCGTGTTTCCTGAGATGGTTGCGTAGCTGAGACGGCTGAAGATTCCGCCACCATCGGATATCATCAACATCGGGTCAAAGGCAAGCGAGTTCCAGCGGATAACATTGTTGGCAATACGGGGTGAACTCACATTGATATATATGCCGCCGCCGTAGCCACCCACACCGTAAGGGTTGATACCTCCGCCGGCTGTGTAAACGCCACCATTTTGAATCGTGAAGCCGTCAAGGGCGCTGACCAAATAGCCGGTATTCACGCTACTCACAATGGTCTTATTGCCGCCACCGTCGATGAACGTCGGGTTTGTCAGGACATTCCGGCTATCCCGGTTCGTTTCCGTTCCATTGAACCCTCCGTAGAGATAGACGAAAGGAGCCAGATAGAAATGCTCGGGGTACGCCCCCTTGGCAACCCATACCTCCCACCCGATTGAAGGCGCTGCATAGATAGCACTACTTAACGTCTTTTTGGCAGTTGCCCACGTGAGACCGTCAAGGCTGTCATTACCGTCCGGTTTAACGTGAATGACCGGAAAGGCGGTGCTCCAGAAAGTTCCGTCACTCTCATCGGCGCCCATGTCGACTGCATTGCCTAATATCCGATTCTGCCCGTCGATATCTTTCCACGTTATGCCGACATCCGTTGTCAACCCTGCATCCTTACACGGTGAATCGGGCTGCAGGTGAAAATTGCCGAATTTGTAGTTAGCCAGCTTCGGGTCAACCGAAATATTCCCATTCGTTCCGGTCTGATCAGGCAAGGCTATATAGTCGGTCTTATCCTCAAAAAGTGAGTTGCCGAAGACATTATTATGACGGATCTGGAATGTTGTGGTTCCCCGCTGCTGCAGGCCCCAGGCGTTGAATACCACGATGTTATTGCTGAGGACGACTGAGGTGTCGCTGAACTCCCTTTGCCAGTATATTCCTGTGCCGCTGTTTGCGACGACGGTGTTGTTCGTCACCGTCGCCGTGCCGAAATTCAGGTCATTGATGCGGATGCCGGCTCCGTTGTCGCCTCCGTTTGCGGCAACGATATTGTTGATGATGACGGGAAATGCGACACACGTTTTGTCAGGGCTTCCGTCCAAATCTGCCGCTGTCGTGAAAATAGCACCTCCGCCGACGGATGTGAAATCAGACGTATCGGTGTAGTTAGAGGCATTCCCGACAATCCAGTTGTTCGCGATAATGGGGGAGGAATTCCTCCAGCAGCCAATGCCGCCACCGTCCTCGCCGGAGAAGTTCGAGATAATGTTATTGCCGATGATGATGGGCGATGCATCGGAGCAGAATATCCCTCCGCCGGATACAGAGGCAATATTCAGCTTGATCACATTGCTTGCAATCGTCGGGGAAGAACCGCTGATGCTTATTCCACCGCCATAATCAGAGCTGCCTTCCGTCACGGTAAACCCGTCCAGCCTTGCATTAGCCCCCACGCCTCCCGAAATAGTCACGACGGTCCCACTGCTCGAGCCGTTCAACGCAGTAACGTTGGCTCCAAAATTACGCTGCTCGCGTGCAGTTTCATTGCCCTTGAAGCCCCCGTATAAAGCTATCTCTTTTATGATCTCAATATTCTCTGCATACGTACCGGCAGCTACCCAAATCTCATCATTCGTGACTGATGCATTGATTGCAGCCATCACCGTCTTCTTGGCCAGGTCCCAACTCGATCCAGAATTGGCATCATCGCCATTCGTTTTGACATGGAGTATTGCTTCGGCCACGGCTGAAGAGTATAAGAGAAATAAAATGGAAAGTATTATTTGCGTAAAGAACGTTGGCCTCCTGCAGCGATGTTTATGCATATTATTATATTTCAATTTACCCTCCATGTTTTTTTGTACGCCAGCCTTCATTACTATATAGAACCTATCTCAAAATAGGTTTTCTGAGTTTTTTTGTCATTCCGGGCTTGACCCGGAATCCAGTGACTTTGCTTTTTTATTATATAAAAATGGAGAATTACGAATTGCCAATT
>JAGSYM010000082.1 GCA_018262395.1 Nitrospirota bacterium
AAGTTTGTTGCCCTCAAAGAACAACATCTCCCCCCCCTTGTAAGCGAAAACTGCATTAGCCAAAAATAACTACTCAGAACTCTTGCTTTTAATTTATCAGAAAGAAAATATTTGTCTATGAGATTCTTGCTATTTTTCTTGGTATAATTGCTACTGTGAAAATATTTTTGTGAAACCTTTTTGATTTGCATTAAATATAGTGAAACCTTATGACAAATAATATCGGTATTTTTCTCAATTATTTGTAAGAAAAATTCTGACGAAGGCAGGGTTCAAGGATTCGAGGATTCGAGGGGTCAAGTGGTATTTGGACAAGCGCAAAAGTGCTGAAGTCAGAAGTTAAAAGAGCTGAAGAACTCAAGCCTGAAGTGCAAGGTCGGATTGATTTTTCCTGAATGTATTCTTATAATTGCTCAAAGATAATGACAGAGACAGATAAAACATCGTAGTATCTGTGACTATTTTGAGAATAGGAGGCATGATGGATATTAAAGCGACAATCGAACTTTGGCAAAAAGGGGCCTGGTTTATTGCAAAACTCCCTGAACTTGATTTTGCTGCGCAAGGCAGAACACCTGAGGAGGCTAAAGCTAACCTTAAAGAGGTTATTAAAATCCAGTTTGAGGAAATGCGAGAACTTGGCACCTTGGACGATTACCTTGCCGAATGCGGCTTTGTCGTAAAGGGCGATACTGTCGAACCTGCAAGCGAAATGATCGGCTTTGAAAAGCAGCTTGTCAAAGTAGCGTAATGCCGAAAATCTATCCAACTGACTATAAGACACAACTGAAGATTTTTGAACTATTTGGATGTCGGCATAAACGCAAGGTGGGTTCACACCACGTTTTGACTTGTCCCGGAGCCAAACGAGCAGTTGTTATTCCCGAATACGAAGAAATTGACGTCGATATTATAAAGAATAATATGCGTACGGTTGGCATGAGCAGAGAGCAGTATTTTGATCTCCTTGAGAAAGCATGATGCAATGATACCGAGATAGAATACTTTTTTATAATTAGCTTTCTTGCTTTGCGGGTTCACGTCTGTAACTTGAATCCGGTTATTTTTTCCACCTGGATATTCTCTCACATTTATAAAAGCGTCAAGGGAATGCAGGAAGTGAAGGCTATGCGCGAAAGAGCAAGAAGGAGCTTTTTCAATTTATTACTATTGCGTAAGGCTCCCATGCAGAAATAAAAGATCTCTTCAGTTTCTCGAAGAAGCTCGGTTATTGTAAGTCGGATCATGTCGCAATCATTGAGGACCTTATCGCCGAAGTCGGCAGACTCTTATGGAGTTTCCGCCGTTCTCTTTAGCTTGTGAACTATTGCACTTTTGACTATTGCGCTCAGTGGGAGTTGCAAACCTGAAGTCGCCCAAAGGGCTTTCACTCGAACCCTTGAATCCTTTCCGCCCCGGCGGATTCGCTGTGGCGAAGAATCCTCGAACCCTTTTTTGTGGTGGTTTCAGCTTGCGGTCTTGATGAATGGAGAGCGTTCTTCCCGTGACGACTTTTTGACAAAGAGGAGTCCTGCTACGGTATCCTGAAGTTCCGGGATATTGACAGGCTTGGTGAAGAAATCCCTTGCGCCAGCTCTGAAGGCCCTCAGCACGATACCCTCCTGACTCATGTCACTGATAAAGATATTCGGGATTTTTGGACATGAAGTCTTATTCTCTTTGAGAATCTGCAATGCCTGGTCAACATCGCTGCCGCAGTCAAGCAGAATGAGATCAACCCGGCAGTCCTTTATAACATCGTGGGCTTTGCTGAAAGGCTGCACTTCAACCTGTTCATTCCTGAAAGAAAGACTGTCCAGGAATTCCTGCTGTTGTCCATCGGTAATAACCACGACTTTACCTTTAGGCTTCTTAGCCATGAGATTTTCGAGAGAAAAATAATCTTGCATATAGTCTCGCCGAGTTGATGATATCTCTACAAATAAGGAAAGAATGCATACTTTCCCCCACAGGACCAGTATTTATTCGATTTAAGCATATACGCATATTTACTTTTTGTCTATGAATATCTTGCTATTTTTTATAGTTTTTTTGCTTTTTTGAAAATTTTTTTTGCTTTTTCTTTTTGAGAGTTTAAATTTAATCGGTGTCATGCCGGCAAACTTCTTAAACTGGACGGTAAAGCTGCTCAGGTCATTAAACCCAACTGATGAGGCCACCGTTGAGATGTGCGTGTCCTCTCTTTTTAGGAGTTCTTTCGCTCTTGTTATCCTCCTGGACAACAAGAATTTCATAGGACTCATCCCAATATGGTCTTTGAAAACTCTGGAGAAATGATACTTGCTGACGCCGGCCTTTTCTGAAAGTATATCAAGGCTGATCGGGGTAGACAGGTTATCTTCAATATAATTGATAACATGAATTAAATGAGCAGGTTGACTCGATATCAGCTTTTTGAGCAGACCTGTTTTATGAATGCCTTCAGTCTTGAACGGACGCCTGTTCTCCCGAGTTGACTTCCTGGCAGAGAGGATTCCATCAACAGTTTCCTGGAGTTCAAAGAGGTTAACAGGCTTCCTGAAGAAGTCGCGGGCTCCTGACTTAAAAGCCCTCAATACCGCATCTTCAGCACCGACATCGGTAAGAAAGATGACAGGTATGCCGGGATAACGAACCTTGATATCCTTCAATAAATGAACGCCGTTTCCAACGTCCGCGCCACAGTCAAGAAGGATAAGATCCGCCTGCCACGTTTTGATAGATTTTTCCGATTCCCTCGGGGTGCACTCGAATACTTGATGATCCTTTGAAGAAAAGGAGCGATAGAGTTTATGAAAACCCTTGTCAGCGATAATTAAAATAGCCATTCTATATCCGCGAGAAAGTCGTACAGTCTATCTTAAAAAGAATATTATTAAAAAATTGAAAATTTATCAAGGTAAATCAGCGTACTTAAATTCTATGATCTACGCTTTCGATGGGCGTGCAAGAAAGGTATCTATTTCGTCAAAACCGATTTCACCCTGACTGCCATCCGAAAGGAGTTTCCACTTTATTTTTCCGGAACGTATTTCATCATCTCCGATAATGAAGACGTATTGGGCAGACAACCTGTCTGCCCTTCGCAGCTGGCTCTTCAATGAATTACCGGCATAACCGATTTCGGCCCACAGACCTTTCAGTCTGAGCCTGTCGGCAATAACAAGCCCCTCTCTCCCTGCAGATTCACCAAGTGCAGCAATGAAGACTTTTGGTGAGGGGATGTCCTGATCGGCAGACAGCTTGAGCAGCGATGTAATGCGTTCCATGCCTATAGCAAAGCCGATCGCCGGGGTAGGGGGGCCTCCGAAGTCCTCCACAAGGAGGTCATACCGACCCCCTGCTGCGACCGCATTCTGGGCGCCAAGGTGCTTACAGGTAACTTCAAAAGTCGTCCGTGTATAGTAATCAAGTCCCCTCACCATCTCAGGGTTTATCGCATAAGGGATACCGAGCAGCTCTGCATATGATCGGAGTGCATCAAAATGCTCTCTGCATTCTGCGCAGAGAAAATCAGTTACACGCGGTGCTCCTTCTCTCAGTTTTATGCATTCATTTACCTTGCAGTCAAGTATCCTGAGGGGGTTTTGGTCATATCTCCTTCGGCAGTCAGGGCAAAAGCCGTCCAGCCTGTCTGAGAAAAAATCAAGGAGTGCCCTCCGGTAGTCAGGCCTGCATTTGGGGCATCCGATAGAATTAATCTCGAAATTGAGCTCTTTCAGCCCGAGCCGCTCAAAAAAGAGTTTGAGCATTGAAAGGATTTCGGCATCAATTTTCGGTTCTGCAACACCGAAGGCCTCTGCACCAATCTGGTAGAACTGCCTGAAGCGCCCTGCCTGAGGTCTTTCATATCTGAACATGGGTCCTGAGTAAAAGAATTTCTGGGGAGAGGGGAGATTATAGAGATGTTGTTCGACAAAGCATCGGACGACAGGCGCTGTCCCTTCCGGCCGGAGGGTGATATGCCTTCCTGCCTTATCAGTAAATGTGTACATCTCTTTTTCAACAATATCGGTTGTCTCACCGATGCTCCTGATGAAAATATCCGTAGACTCGATGACCGGAGCCCGCAATTCCTGGAAACCATAGGAGGTGAAGACATCTTTTGCGACTGACTCGACTTTCTGCCATGTGTGGACATCAGGGGGGAAGATATCATGGACACCCTTGAGAGCAGTGTACTTCATTCTTCCTTTGTCTCCTCCTCGCTGTCCTCTTCACCCCGTTCTTTATCAAACTCAAGCATCCGTAAATGGCTCTCAACGAGCCTTTTCACCTCTTCCTTGAAATGACGCCTGATTCCTTTCAGGTCGACAATGTCCTCATGAATTTTAATCACCTTCTCCTGTGCCTCTTTGAGAAGAGTGTCGGACCTGAGTTCTGCTTCCTTTACGACGAGTTCTGCCTCTTTCCGCGCGTTCATCTTGTAATCTTCAACCATCTGCTGGGCGGTCAGGAGAGTTTCCCTGAGCGTAGTCTCCATGTCCCTGTATTCTTTCATCTGATTATCCAGCCTCTGGACGTTTTCTTTGAGGTTTGCGTTTTCCCGGAGGAGGTCCTCCATCTCTTCCCTGATGACTTCAAGGAACGCATATACTTCTTCAACATCAAAGCCCCTCAGCTTCATGGGGAACTGTTTCTGCTGGATGTCAAGCGGAGTTATTCTCATAAAATGATGCCTCCTTTCAATTTATAGGCAAACTCTATCAAAGACTGAATCAGGAAATACTTCACAAACATTATGGCAAGAATGACAACCATCGGCGATATGTCAACAAATCCTGTTCTGAACCCTATCACCCTTCTGACCCGCCTCAGCACGGGTTCGGTAACAGTGTGCAAAAATCTGACAATGGGGTTGTAGGGGTCCGGATTCACCCAGCTGATCAGGGCAGAAATGATGATAATCCACATATACGCAGAAAGAAGGATATCCAAAATTTTTCCAAGTGCAAGAATGAGATTGGCAAAGATAAACATTATTCTTTTCTCCCCAATTCTTTTGATCTGCTATCAGCTGCTTCAATCGCAGCCTGTACAATATTCTGAAGCCCTTTCTCTTCGAAAACCCGAAGTCCTGCTGCAGTTGTGCCACCGGGTGATGTCACCATTTCCCTGAGCTTTGCGGGAGGCATTCCTGTCTCAAGAAGCTTTGCAGTCCCGATGAGCGTCTGAATTGCAAGTTCGGACGCGTTGTCACGGGTCAGTCCCAAAGTGACACCTGCTTCAATCATCTTTTCGGCAAACAGTGCGATGAATGCAGGTCCGCTTCCTGAAAGGGCGGTCACCGCGTCCATGTATTTTTCAGGGAGCACGAGGACTCTCCCAGCAGACATGAAGATCTTCCGGACCAGGCCCATCTCCTTATCATGAATGCATTCACACATTGACAGGACAGACATACCCTCCTGGACAAGCGCAGGCGTGTTCGGCATAACCCGGACTATTTTTGATGTCTTCAGCCTTGCCGACAGATATGATAATGTTATACCCGCAGCTATCGATACGACTAATGTATCACCTGATAAGACTCCTGAAATCTCCGCGGTCACATCGTCCATATTCTGGGGCTTTACTGCCAGTATGACAATAGTTGAGTTTGCACATATCTCTCTATTATCTGAAGTTGTCCTGATACCGTACGTTTTTTCGAGATATGCACGCCTCTCGCCTATCGGTTCAGAAACCAATATATCCTTCATCCCGCTCTGCAGCATACCCTTTATCAGCGCCTCTGCCATATTGCCGCCACCGATAAACCCGATCATATATTCCCCTCTCTTTATTA
>JAGSYM010000083.1 GCA_018262395.1 Nitrospirota bacterium
GAACGATTCACGCTTGAAGATGTAAAGGCACATCACCGATTCTTTTATCACCCTGCGAATGCGTTTCTCGTGATAGCGGGCGATTTCAGAAAAGATGAAGTCCTGCCAAAAATTGAGAAAGCCTTTGGCTCCATTCCCAAAAGTGATGCACCAAACCAGCGCAGGAACGCCGAGACATTGCAAACCGGGGAACGGAGAATAATTGTAAAGAGGGAAGCCGAGCTTCCTTACCTTCTCATCGGGTATCATGTCCCGAATCTCACAGATCAAGACAGCTATGTCCTCGATGTGATTGCTGCTCTCCTCTCACAGGGGAAGAGCTCCCGGCTCTATCAGAAGCTTGTATGGAAAAAGAAGCTTGTTCTGGAGGCAGACGCTGAGAATTCGCTTCTTTCGAAGGACTCCAATCTTTTCTATCTCTCTTCAGAATTGGCTCCGGGCAAAGAGATGGGTGAAGTTGAACAGGCATTATATGATGAAACAGAGATACTGCAAAAAGAACCTGTGGCAACCCGTGAACTTGAAAAAGTCAAAAGGCAGATTGAAGCTGCCTTTATCTTCGGCCAGGATTCGATATTCTTTCAGGCTATGCTCCTTGGGCAGTATGAAATAGTTACCGGCTGGGGAACAATCGATAATTATCTCCCCTCGATACAGAAAGTCACGCCGGAAGACATCCAACGCGTTGCGAGAAAATACCTCACGCAGGATAACAGGACAGTTGGAATACTCACCCCTCTGCAACAAAGAGAGAGGGAACCTGTTCAACCTTAGCTAAATGAGAACAATACGGCCGTGAAGAACCTTGTGGTATTGACCGCAGGGCGTATCATTATTTGAATATTCATTTCCCGGTGTCATTCCCGCAATCCCGAATGCTTTCGGGAGGTCGGGAATCCTTCCGGAAAGATTCTCGCCACGGCGAGTCGCCTGTGGAGACCGGACAAGCCGGAATGACAGGAATTTGGAACTGGAGCAAAGACCACAGGGTGTAAAATTCATAAAATAAAGTGCATCGTTCCGTTTGTTCAGCACCTTCTTCATTGACAATTGCGTTGTTTTTTGATAATTTTGAAACTGCTTGAAAAACAAATATATATTTGTATTATAGATATTATCCAATATGAGGATTCCGTAGTCCGAAAAAGGAGGGTGTATGAAAAAATACATATCGGTTCTCAGTCTCTTGGCCTTTTGTTGCGTGCTGGCCTTATTTTTAGCATCATGCGGTGGGGGTGGAGGTGGAAGTTCAGCTTTTGCAAAACCTGATGATGGCGATAACGGAGTTCCGGGAGATGGCACTGTTGATGAAGGGAAATTAAAATGGAGCTTTAAGGCAGACGGCCCTGTAAATTCTTCACCTGCAGTAAGTTGTGATGGAACTGTTTATGTTGGATCAGATGATGGGACCCTCTCCGCAATCAATCCTGATGGCACACTGAAGTGGAAATATGTAACAGGCGGCAGTATCGTAGCGTCACCATCAGTAAATGAAGACTGCTCTGTTATTTATATAGGATCAGTCGACCGTCAGATATATGCTATCAATGCTAATGGGACATTGAGATGGGTTATTCCTACAAAATCGAATTTCTATTCTTCGCCGGCAATAGGAAGTGACGGAACAGTATATATCGCCGGCACATACCAGGATCAACTCCTGTTGTGTAACGGTGAATTGAGCGTGCAACTTGGGGCTTTATACGCGGTAAATCCGAACGGTTTCATTATCTGGGTAACCGAGTTGTCCGGGACAGTTAATTCATCTCCGGCGATTGCAAGCAACGGCACAATCTATATTGGAACGGATGGCGATATTAAATATGACAGGGTGAATCCGTGCGATGAGGAGTCAGACTATCTGCCAAGCACAGTTTACCCAAACTTTTATCCGGCAAACGGTCATCTTTACGCGATAAATTCTAATGGCACAATTCAGTGGAATTTTGGTGCCATAGGAGATGTCGATTCATCACCTGCCATTGCAAGTGACGGCACGATTTATATAGGTTCTGACGCACGACAAATTGCCTATGGCGAATCAAAGCATGAGATTATCAGTTTCACCCCAACAACTGAGGGGTACTTATATGCAATAAATCCCAACGGTACATTAAAGTGGCTGAGAGATTTATATGGAGATGTTGATTCATCCCCGGCGATAGGAAGTGATGGCACAATTTATGTTGGATCAGATAAAAATGACATATTTGCATGGAATTCTGACGGTTCAATAAAATGGGTGTATCCGACAAGGAATGACGTAAATTCATCACCGGCGATAGGAGATGACGGTACAGTATTCGTTGGATCGGATGACGGCTTTCTCTATGCATTAAATACTGATGGTACTGAAAAATGGAAATACGAATCCGGCAATGCCATAGGCTCTTCTCCAACAATAATCAGTGACGGGATTATATATGTAGGATCATCAGATGGTAGCCTTCTTGCGATCGGTAGTAAAAGCACTCTCATGAACAGTCCGTGGCCCAAATTCCGGCATGATTTGAAAAACCATGCGAGACAGTAAATAGAGAGTGATGAGACAAAAAGGGGGTGATTTTGAGAATCATACAGAAAGTGCCTGTGTCGTATGACACAGATAAATCTTTAGGAGGTAAATAATGAAAAAAATAGTTTTTTTCTTCGTTTTGATACCCTTTCTTTTAACGTCCGCTGCATATGGAGAAGAAAAAGTTCTGCTTGGCAACGGCAATATTGCACTGAAGTTAGATTATATTGATTTTACTGAAGACGCATTGGACGATATCGATACTGATGATGCTTTGTATATTGGTCTCGAAGCCTACAATAAGATAACCTCAAATTTATACGTAGGAATGGAAATCGGCTATGCCTCTTCTGAAGGAGATACAGATATCGATAATGATTTACAAAGAGTTAAAGCAGATACAGAGCTGACCTATGTCCCAATCGAGCTTAACCTGAAATATGCAATTGATGTTACCCCCCGACTGGTTGTTGATTTTGGTGCTGGTGTTTCCTATAACTGGATGGAATTGGAATTTTCCGGTCGAAACATATCGTCTCCGGGGGACGACTGGCTCTGGGGAGGACAGTTCTTTGCAGCCCTGAACTATAAGATCGACCGGTTCTTTGTGGGTATTAATGCGAAGTACCAGCTCACCGAAAATTTTGAAATCGACGACTATGATACAGATGTTAATGCCAACAACTGGAGGATTGGCGGACAAGTAGGGATAATGTTCTAATTTTTGAGGGGACTCATGTAATCAAAAACGGGCCGGTTACATAACCCGCCCGTTTTTTTATGCTATTCGGAATACTTACGAGACAGTAGGTTACAGCCTGCCTCGCGGCGTTTTATTTATTTCTTTTTACCGCCTTTTCCACAACCACATTTCTTGCACATAATCGACACCTCCTGATTTGAAATAGATGTTTTATTTTACGACAAAGAAGCGCTGATTACAATACTCTGCCTGCAACAACCATCGCAAACTATATCGTTATGTAAGGGAATATTTAAAAGTGACCTCTTTAAGAATTAAAAGTGAACTGCTGTTTAAACAAGCAATCTCTCATGCTATTCTTCGCGATCTATCATTCCCGCCTGTCAGGAATCCTTCTTCATGATATGGATTGAAGAAAAGAAAGATTCTGGACAAGCCAGAATGACAACTTGAGTGTACTGCATTGAATTATATGATTTCACATGTTCCCTTTTAATCTTTAAATCTTCGTAAAACAGTTCACTTTTAATTCTTCATTGACAGAAGCTAAATCTTTATTGACATAGCTGTTCAATTTTTATTATATTTAAAGGTTTGTATTTCCTGGCAAGCTGTAACCCTGCGTAAGCAGTACCAATCCATCAGGAAATGACTGATAAGGGAAAGTGCGTGCCTGTTGAATGGACAAGGGAAATAACCGTTAACCTTATAAATTAAAAAAGAAAGGAGGTAGTGATATGGCAGAGAAAGGAAAATCAAAGACCGACGTTGGAGCACGCGCAGATGCAAAAGGCAGAGTGCAGCGGTGCAGCATCTGCGGCAACAAGGTCGAAGTTGTTTTGTCTGTTTCCCCGTCAGGGAAGAAGAGAATGAAACGGACATGCTGTGAAGGCTAATTTTTCCGGTCGCCTGCGGCAATAGTCAGTTCCCTGCCGCAGGCGAAACCATCCCCCTGTTGTCCAACCTTTATTTCTCTATACAACATTTTTTTTATAAAATCCCTCCTCACCTCCCTTTTCCAAATCCCGAGAGCTTTCGGGACTCTTTGGCACAGAGGGGCAAAGGGCCTCGACTAATCCCTGAAACATCACCTACTCTCCTTCTTTCTTCTTGCATGTTATCCTTTATTTCGAGCAAAATATTAACAGTCCTAAAATAATGGCAACATTGATTTGCAAAGTCCCTCCTGACCTCCCTTTGCTAAAAGGAGGGAATGGTTCGACAGGCTCACCATGACACTTATTATCCTGAGCTTGTCGAAGGATGGTAAAGAGGGGCGAGGGGAGTTTTTCAGAACAATGTCTATCCAATTATAAGACCCTTAATAATAAAAAAAGAAAAGGAGATACGCATGCTGAGAACATTTCTGTCATTTCTCATGATATTCCTCTTCGCGGTTGCTTCATACGCCGAGGATGTTATCGTTGCAAAGGTAAACGGTACGACTTTTACCCAGAAAGACCTCGAGTCAGAGGTTGATAGACTCATCCCAAAGATGACTTTTCACCGGAGTGTTTCTCCTGAAAAGCGCAAAAAGTACTATGGGAAAGCCCTTGATGAACTTATTAATCGGGAGCTCCAGTATCAGGATGCAAAGGCGAAGGGTATAAAAATAGAGAAAGAAAAAATTGATGCACAGCTTGAGAAGTTTAAAAAACGGTTCAAATCCGATAAGGAATATCAGGCAGCTCTTGAAAAAGAAAAAACAACTGAAGAACAGGTGAAAGCACGGATCGAAAAGGAATTGCTTGCTCAGGCTGCTTATACCAAGAACGTAACCGAACCGTCAAAGATAAGTGAATCCGCACTGAAAGAATACTATGAAAAAAATGCAGCTAAATTTAAACAGCCGGAGAGTGCAAAACTCAGGATTATCTCAACAACAGATGAGAAGAAAGCCCAGGATATCCTTGCGAAGATCAAGCAGGGAGATGACTTCGGTGAACTGGCATATGGGTTATCAGAAGACAGTTACCGGGTAAAAAGCGGGGATGTCGGATATATCCATAAAGGGAGAATGCTCCCTGAGATTGATGAAGCCGCCTTCAAACTGAAGGTTGGAGAGGTCAGCGACATTATCAAAGCCGAGAATAACTGGTTTATTGTCAAGGTCGAAGATAAAAAACCTGAGCACCAGATGACATTTGAAGAGACCAAACCCAGGCTCCAGAAGGAGCTCGAAGCAGAACGGGCAACCGAACTGACGAAGAAATGGATAGATGATCTCAGAGCAAAGGCAAAAATAGAAGTATTACTCAAGACTGAATAGATTATCCTATGATTGCGATTATTGATTATGGCATGGGTAATCTGCGGAGTGTTGAGAAGGGATTCCAGAAGGTTGGCATAGATGCCGTAGTCATCACAAACCCTCAGGCAATCGATAATGCACAGGCAGTTGTCCTTCCGGGCGTCGGGGCTTTCAGGGACTGCATGAGAAACCTCGAACAGATGTCAATGACCGAACCTATTGTGAAGTCGATTCAGAAGGGAAAACCGTTTCTCGGTATCTGCCTTGGACTGCAGGTGTTGTTCACCGAATCAGAGGAGTTCGGAATCTG
>JAGSYM010000084.1 GCA_018262395.1 Nitrospirota bacterium
AGAGGCAGAGGAAGTCAAGGCCCACAACTAATAAGTGTTACCCTTAAATATCACCTCCCCAGGGCCCCTGCATTTTGCAGGAGGCCCTTTTTTTATGTTTGCTTCCGGTTATTTGCCCCTAGAAAATATCGACCTCTATGCATCTAAGCAGATTTTAGACGCTATAGCTTTTAAGGGAGAATTTGAATGGTCGTGACAAGGTTACACCTGAAAACTCAGTCCGACAAGAAGTCGCATGTGTAATTGTTTCAAATCACAGAGCATCGTGATTAAGGGAAACCCTCTATTCCGTTCAAGGCGGTACCTTAGGGTGTTGAAAATACACCGAATTTTGTCAAACTTCCCTTATCAGTAATGTTAAGAGGAGTTTTGCTTTGGAAGAAACACTACTGGAAGATAAATATTGAATGCCCCAGGCTGTTGAAGGGATCCAGGTCAACTTCTGCAAGAATCCTCGCTGTGAGAATTTCCGTATCCCGGCAAGTGTCGTTAAACAGCCGAAGGGCCTAGGTACAAAAAACCTTGAGCGTGATACATACAGGATAACCAGCAAAAAGAATGCAAGGGGAATTTCCATTCCCATACTAGCGTGCGAGTTCTGCGACGAGAGACCTACCATAAAGAGTAATCAGGCCATACATGAGGAACTGTACCGCTTATCGAGTTATCTGCTTCCCGTGATTAGCTCTTGTCCGAACGAGACCTGTCCCAACCGTGCCGTAGACATTAGTGCCAAATGACCATATAGAGTATACTCCGAATGTACTTACGAAAACGGGTATCTTTTCTGGCAATCCCCGGTCTCTATCGCATCAGCTTCTACTACGGTACGGTAAAGGGATGAATCTAAGTTCAGGCACCGGGTGCCGCATAGCCAATAAAACAGGCATGTCTCAGGTTCGATAAATTGCTGCTTTCAACTGCAACATTACGGTTGATATGACGAGCTTCGACTGCTGTCTGCAACAGCCATTATCCCTGCCATTCACCACAAGTCTGGTTATAAGACATTAGGCCATCTTGACAACACGTGCATTTTATAAGTAGATTAAGTCATGGTTAAGGAGCGAATGCCCGTCATTTTTTCTGCGTCAATCGAAGGTTACATTGTATCGGTTTTTCTGGTAATCCTGGCCTTTTCTGCCTCTACTAACGTGAATGCTGCTGAGACTCGGGAGATCGAACTTACCGATGGCAGTGTGATCACCGGCGAGGTTGTTTCTTTATCAGGAGGTGTCTACACAGTCAGGTCGGCCGCGCTTGGGACGTTGAGGATAGAAGCATCCAAGATACGCGCTATCCGTTTGCGGGGTTCTGCTGCCCCAAGTGACGCCGGAGGCCAGGTAAGGTCGCTTGAGGATAAAATGCTTGGTGACAGCGAGATCATGGACTTGATCCAGGCCCTTCAGAACGATCCCGACTTACAGAAGATACTTCAGGACCCCGAAATCATGAAAGCGGTGCAAACATTCGATATCGACACCCTCATGAGGAATCCCGAGTTCATGAAGCTTCTAAATAAGCAGTCTGTGCAGGATATCAATAAGAAGCTCACCCGGTAGCTCCTTTCCGGAAATTCTGTATTCACGACACAAGACTGTTTATTGCCTGCCCGTGAATCCTTGAGCTCAGGGACACTTCAAAATAATTCTTTATTATTATAAGATGGTGCTATGCGCGTAAAGCTCTGGAAGCAAGTAAGCTTTAGCCTGCTTTTGCCTGTCCTTAAGGGAGTCAAATATTACTGAAGAGGTATCATCAGGTCTTTTTGCTTTCATGTCGCCTCTTATACGTTTTGTAAAAATTTCTCGCGGTCTGAGGTTTGTTCACAAGTTTTTATTCGGCCTTCAGCACCATGGCAAATATCGCTTCGAATACTTCCGGCATTCTGATCACGCCCACGAACTTCTGCTTGTTTTCGAGAACAGGCAGGACCATGAGATTATGATGCAGCATAAAGAGCGCCGCCTTGACAACGGAATCATCAGGCGATAAAAATATTTTAATCGGCGTCATTACGTCGCTTACGGGCTTATCCATGAGCCTTTTCGCCCCTTCGCTGAAAATGCTGGTTTCAAAGGCGAGCAGTGAGGCATCATCCATAGGCGTGATGTCGGCGCTGTTGATTTCAGCAGTCTTTAATTTCGGCTCCAGGCCCTGCAGTATTTCCTTAAGGGTCACAAGCCCGATCAGATTATACTGCTCGTCAAAAACGAGAACCACCCTCGGATGAACACACTTCTCCGTTTCAATGAGGGACTTTCTGATCACGCCGATGACCTGTTTTATTGTAAACCAGTAAGGTATATGGGGATATTCAAAGACATCTATCATCAATTCCTTTACTGCAACAGCCTTATTGTCAGGCATAAAACCTCCATTTAATTCTCATGAACTCTGTTACGTAAGTATATATTTTTGCTTTTTAGCATGATGTGCGTCAAGGGGATTTGCAGGAAAAGTTCCCCCATTTTTTAAAAAAAATCCCCGACCACTTTAGAAATACATTTATTGCCTTTATCTCAATAAGTTATGTATTATGGGCATGAAATCCTGGGGGAACTCCTGGATTTGCAGCAGACTTGAAATAAACCCTATTCTTGCATTATCGGCGTTTGGCATGATATTCTTTAGCCATGGTCATGGAACTCGCGTCTTGATTTTTGGGCGGTTTCTGCCGAAAAAAATCTTACTGGAAGGCGAGCAGTTGAAATATCCGACAAAATCCCCTGACGGCATTTTTTTCGGAAAGCTGTCCCTTATGAGCGATTTTTTCAAAAGATTTAAAACAAGGGCAACCCGGAAGGACGAAGAGAAGCGCCGGCCGAAAGAATTGCTTAAAACAAAATACCTTCTGTTTCAAGATCTGCTCAGGGAAAATAATCGTGTCCTCAGCCTTATGGCGGACATGGAGGAAAAGCTCTCGGAGGGATATCTCTTTGACAGGCCTTATATATATTCAAACACGAAGGCAATTGCCGACGCTGTTTCAGACATCATTGAAAACCTGGACAAGCTCTCGCAGGGCAGATACAAAAGGCTTTTTAAGCAATACGATGAAATCAGCAAGGCGCTTGAAGCAAGCCTGTCGCTCCAAAAAGAAATACCGGTCAGCGATCTGACCATTCCCATAGCAAGACTTAAGAACGCGATGTCGGATATTGCGGGCTTGAAGATTGCCCGCCTGGGAGAGATGAAGAACAGCCTCAAACTTCCGGTCCCTGAGGGGTATTCGATCACTGCCTATGCCTCAAAACGGTTCTTGGATCACAGTAGGCTTAGTGAAAAGATCAATGAACTGCTTAAGGGACTGGACATAGGCAACATGGAAGAAATCAATGAGATGAGCAGGCAGATACAAGAGATGGTGATAAGCGCGGAAATTCCTAATGACCTGAAGAATGCCATACAGCAGGCAACTGACGATTTAAAGTCTGAAATTCACCCCTTCACCCAGACACCCGGTCACCAGACAACTGTTTCCGTCCGAAGCAGCGCAATTCTCGAAGACGGTGAATTTAGCTTTGCGGGCCAGTATGCGACTTTCTTAAATGTGCCCGAGTATTTAATTCTCCGGAGGTACAAAGAGGTAGTTGCCAGCCTTTTTACTCCACGGGCTATATTTTACTACAAAACAAAGGGGCTGTCTGAAGAAGAGATCGTTATGGCTGTGGGTGTTTTAAGGATGATAGATGCAAAGACAGGCGGGGTTGTTTATACAATGGACCCAAATGACCCGGAAAAAGATATAAAAATCATTAATGCCGTGCGGGGACTCGGAAAGGCCGTCGTTGACGGGTCTCTGGAGCCTGATTATTACAGCGTATCGAGAAAGACGGGCAGCATTCTGGAGAAACGGATCACTGAACAACCGGTCATGCTCGTCTGTAATCAGGAGGGAGACATTGAAGAACGTATCGTCCCTGATGAAATAAAGGGCAAACAATGCCTCACAGATGAGCAGATAAAGGCCCTGTCTGATTACGCCTCCGCATTGGAAATTTATTATGGCGGTCCTCAGGACATAGAGTGGGCGATCGATCATGAGGATCATGTATATATACTCCAGAGCAGGCCCTTGAAAATAATAGAGGTAGAGCGTGAGGCGTTGAAGGTCCCCATGCGGGTTGCAGGCTATAACGTCCTGTTTGAGAAGGGCGTTATAGCCTGCAAGGGCATAGGCCACGGAAAGGCCTTTGTGTTGAAAAGCGAGGCGGACCTGAAGGATTTTCCCGAGGGGGCGGTGCTTGTGGCCAGACATACCTCCACGAGATATGTAACCGTCATGAACAAGGCGGCCGCCATTATTACCGACATCGGAGGCGTAACAGGACACATGGCGTCGCTTTCAAGGGAATACGGGGTCCCGACCATACTCGATACTGAATCAGCGACAACCGCCATCAGGGACGGGCAGGAGATAACGGTTGACGCCTATAACTGCAATGTCTATGAAGGAAGGGTCAGCGAGCTTCTCGAGTATTCGTCTAAAAAGAAAGACGCCTTTAAGGACACCCTACTCTTCAAAAAACTCGAAGAGGCGTTAAAGTGGATAATCCCTTTGCATCTGATCGATCCTGAGGATAAAAATTTCAGGCCGGAAAAGTGCAAGACCTTTCATGATATAACCCGCTTCGCACACGAAAAGGCCATGACAGAGATGTTCCTTATTGGGAAGGGACAGGACAGCAGCGGGGGCACTATTCCTCTGGGAAAAGAGGGCCCCCTTGACGCCCATTTCATAGATATGGGTGGCGGCGTTAAAGAAGGCGTGAAAGTCGCGGGACCTGAGGACATAATTTCGATACCATTCGCAGCATTTCTGAAGGGCTTACTCAGCATACCGTGGCCTGAACCAAGACCTGCCGATGTGACTGGCTTATTGGGGATGATGGCCACTGCTGCCACTACATCAGAGAGTGTGCTTTACCGCTCTGGCCAGCTGAGCTTTGCATTAATTGCAAGCAATTATATGAATTTCAGCATCAGACTCGGCTATCATTTTTCCATGGTAGAGGCCTATGCCGGGGAAAACAGAAATGATAATTACATAAAATATTTTTTCAAAGGCGGCGGGGCAGCAGTGGACAGGAGATTAAGAAGGCTCAGGTTTATAACAGAGATACTGGAGAGGCTCGGTTTCAGGGTAACAGTCACTGAAGATGTGTTAAGCGCAGCTCTTACAAAATACAAGCAGGCAGACATTGAAAAAAAATGTGAAATATTGGGCAAGCTCACTGTTTTTACCAAACAACTGGACCTGATCATGTCCAGCGATACCTTAATAGACTCGCGCATCGAGGAGTTTGTAAAAAAACATTTTTAAATTCAAGAGATGTAAGCGTCAGTCGTCAGCAATTAGCTGTCAGCGAAAAGCGGAATATGCGAGGCTCACCGACAAGTTCGTCTTAGCTTTATCACCTTTCCTTGCTGAAAGCTGACCGCTGATAGCTAAACTATATCAAGTGATTTCATACTGAGACATTTTGGCTTAATACGAAAAACGGGCTTAATGGAAAATACGTGGGTCTAAAAATGCTGAATAACTGTTAAGAAACGTGTAGTTAAGTGCATAATTATTCAGCGAGGTGAATAATGAGCAAAAAAATGCCCAAAATTTGGCTCCAGAAGAACAAAGAAAAAGGGATTCAGCGGAGGGT
>JAGSYM010000085.1 GCA_018262395.1 Nitrospirota bacterium
CATTCAGACCGTAGGAGATACGCTCGCAAAAGTGTTTTCTCGGGCTGGGTACCATGTCTTTACCCACCAGGATTACGAATCCCGCATACGGGGCGGCCACAATTTCTTCCAGATCAGGTTGTCGGATAAACCTATTACGGCTTCCCGGGAGCGAATTGATATCATTGTTGCGTTCGATAAAGAGAGCATAACATTTCATGAAAATGAGCTCTCTGAAAACGGACTTATCATCTACGACTCGTCTGAATTAGGAAAAATTGAGCCGAAAGAAAAACATCTGTCCATGGAACCAAGCAATCCCCCCGTCCCCCCTTTGGGAAAGGGGGGTGAAGGGGGATTTTATTTAGACATTCCATTCACAAAATTAGCAATTGAGCATGGCGCGAACAGAATCATGGCAAACACTGTGGCGACCGGTTCTGTGCTCGGCATGCTCAGACTAAATTTAGACATCTTTACGGGAATTATACGCGATACATTTCATAAAAAAGGCGAAGATGTCATACAAGCCAATTTGAATGCTGCAAAGGCCGGGTTTGATTTTGCTCTCCAAAACTGCCCGAAATGCTCGTTCATCCCATCATCTTTTGGAGAACCCAGGATGTTGATCTCCGGAATCGAAGGCATTGCACTCGGGGCTCTTGCATCAGGGTGTAAGTTCTATTCGGCATATCCTATGACACCTTCGACAGGGATCATGAACTATCTTGCAGGGAAAGGAAAGGAATACGGCATTGTCGTTGAGCAGGCAGAGGATGAAATCTCTGCTATCAATATGGCCCTTGGGGCGTCTTTTGCAGGTGTGAGGGCAATGACGGGGACGGCCGGCGGGGGGTTTGCACTCATGGTAGAAGGGCTTTCCCTGGCCGGTATGACAGAAACACCGGTTGTCATAGCCCTTGGCCAGAGGCCGGCGCCTGCTACAGGGCTGCCTACGAGGACAGAACAGGGCGATTTGCTGTTTGCGATACACGCTGCACATGGAGAGTTCCCGAGGGTTGTCTTGGCGCCGGGAACTCCCGAACAGGCATTCTATCTCACAAATAAAGCTTTTGACCTCGCCGAGAAATACCAGATTCCCGCTTTTGTAATCTTTGATCAGTACCTTGCCGATTCAGGGTGGACGTATGATCATTTAGACGCAACAAAAATCAGGTTTATTGATTACCGGATCAGGGGTGATGCATTGCAACAGTTGAAGAATTATACACGACATGCCCTAACAGAAACTGGTATCTCGCCTTTCGGTGTGCCCGGTGGCTCAAAAAACCTTGTCGTGACGGACAGCGATGAACATGATGAGGAGGGGCACATCATCGAGGATGCAGAAACACGGACGAAGATGGTTCAGAAAAGATTGCTGAAGAAATTACCTCTGATCAGACAGGAAATAGCACAGCCTCTTCTCTATGGCAGTAGCGACCCCGAGATTTTACTTGTGTGCTGGGGTTCTCTCTATGGAGTAATAAGGGAGATTGTCGATATTCTGTCAGAAGACAGGAAAATTGCAATGTTGCATTTCAGTGAAATTTATCCGTTCCCAGTCATAGAAGAAAACTCTTCACCCAACCCCCTCCCTCGAGGGGAGGGGGAAAGGGGGAGGGTGCAATTTGACTACTTGCGTCTTCTGAGGAATGCAAAGGTGACTGTTTGTATCGAACAGAATGCCACAGGACAGTTTGCCCAACTCTTCAGGGCTGAAACCGGGTATGCATTCAGTCATGCGATAAACAGATATGATGGTAGACCTTTTACTGTTGAAAACCTTAAGGGAGAATTAGATGCCTTCTTTGGAAGATTATAAAGGGCAAACCCCTGCTTGGTGCCCGGGCTGCGGTAATTTCGGCATCCTTAAGTCTTTCAAGGATGCGATGGTCGAACTTGGCATTGAGCCATTTCAATTCACCATTGTATCCGGAATCGGACAATCGGGCAAATTCCCCCATTACGTGAAGTGCAATACCTTTAATGGTCTGCATGGGAGAACCCTTCCTGCAGCAACAGGCATTAAACTCGCCAATCATGAGATGCTGGTCATTGCGGTTGCAGGGGATGGTGACTGTTACGGCGAGGGCGGTAACCACCTGAATCATGCAATAAGAAGAAATATCAATCTGAAGCTATTTGTGCACGACAATCAGATATACGGGCTCACGAAAGGCCAGCCCTCACCCACGAGTATGGAGGGAATGGTCACGAAAAATCAGCCGTTCGGCGTTTTCTCAGAGCAGTTAAATCCTTTAGCTCTTGCCATAGCCCTTGACGGCAGCTTTGTGGCAAGGGGATTTGCAGGAGATCCAGAGCATCTCAAGGAACTCATGAAGGATGCAATACTCCATAAAGGATTTTCACTGATCGATATTCTCCAGCCGTGTGTGACGTTTAATAAGATCAATACGTTTGAATGGTACCGCCAACGTGTCTATCATATTGAACCTGGATATGATCCTGAAGACAGAATCAATGCTTTTCAGAAAGCGCTTGAATGGGGAGATCGTATCCCTCTCGGGATCATTTACCGAAACCACCGTCCTGTATTGGAAGAGAGAATACCGGTTTTGAAGGACAGCCCTTTAGTGAGTCAGCCTTTTGATCTGTCTAAAATAGAAAATACGATCAAAGAATTCTACTAAACAAATACACTATCTCTTTGTCTCTATCTCACAAGAGAAAAAAGCACCCCGATGTTAAATGTCTCACGTTTAATGCTTCCTGAAGTTGAGATTCCCTTAATAAGCATTCTCATAGCAGACTACTCCTGTGATTAAACATACAGGCCTCAATATACCAAAATAAATTATCAAAACAGCAATTTCACCAAAGAAAATAGCAATATTTCCATTGCAATGCACTAAAACATCCGTAATCTATGAATTGGAGTGAAATGGGGGGTAGTGGGCAGGGAAACCTTCTACCGAAGAATATTTTCCTGCCCATTTGGTTTCTACCCCAGACTTTTATCTGAGTTAGAGATTAATAACAAAAGGGTGAGCAAATGGAAGATGGACAGGAAAGCCTTCCTCGAAGAAGACTTTCCTGTCTTTTTACCACACTCTGCAGACTATCCAAATGTAGCAGCTGTGCGAACAATCACCGAAAAGGTTATTCCTATTGAAGAAAATAAAGAATCAAAATCTATTTGATAATCATACCTATGACCTGATGATATTTTGGTTTTAATAAATTATGAAAAATGGCTTGAGTAAAAAAGTGGGAACTGCAGTAACTTCGATCATTTTTGTCATATCTCTTTCAATAATAAATACGTACGCCTCTCAACAAGAGTTAGATCTTTTTGATCAAGGGTATGAATTCTATTTATCATACCAGCCTGAAAAGGCTGCAGAAAGCTTTCAAATATTTCTTAACGAGTTTCCGAACAGCTCTGCTAAAGACGCTGCTCTATTCTGGCTCGGGAGGTCATTAGTAAAATTGAGTTCATTTGAAGATGCAAAAAAAGTCTTTGATGAACTCAAACAACAAATTCCTGATAGCCCTTTCATGGTATACGTGGATCAAGAATTGGAGATGATGAACGCTGCAGGTACAGAGCATAAAACTCTGACAGGAATAACCAAGGCTGATTCAGAGATTCAACTGCTCAAGAAAGATACAGTTCAGGCAGAGAGAACCTTATTAGAGGCTACAGAAGAACGAGATAAACTAAGATTACAGTTAGAAGAAGAGAAGATGAAGAATGAAGAATTGAAGGCGACAGCGGACAGATTTGAAATTGAGTTAAAGGATCTTTTTGAAAAATTGAAAGCACTTCGGAAGAATTGGGAAGATAACCAGAGCAGTCTCACGATGTCGCAAGACGAGAATGGAAATCTTGCTTCAGGCGTTCAAATAACAAGGAATGAGAAGGTGAGGGGAGAAATTGGGGAAAGAGTTACAAAAGATGAGGTGCAATGTTTTGAAAAAAAACAGGAAAATCAAATGACTCCCCCTCCAGATGCTAAACCAGATGTTCAAAAAGAACAGGTTGTTACCAAACAGGAAATCCTGCATACCCTTGAACTTATTGCCCATGAAGAAACCTGGATTTTCGTGACCATCGATGAAAAGGAATCAAAGGAGAGACTGTTGAAGCCAGGTTCTCGTACAAAATGGACTGCAAGAAGCGGGTTTTCCCTGAAAATTGGTAATGCTGGTGGGATTAAATTGCTATTTGATGGAAAAGAAATTGGGCCTCTTGGGGAAAAAGGAAAGGTCGTAAGGCTGAGATTTCCCTCTGTCAAAATTTCATCCAGTAATAGAGCAGCATCAGGCTTGAATTAAAGCGAAGAATATAGGAGGGCATGAAACCCTGAGCGAAAAGAAATATCATGACCCTCCCAAAGGAAGACGAGCAGGCAAGCCAGCATGACAAGTTTTTAAAATATGAACTCATGTATGAGCTTATTAGCAAAAAACTTCAGCGGTTTTGTAGGTAGGACAAGATTGAGTTCCTGAATTGCTGAAAATCTGAGAGGTGCTTTTGCAGAATCAATATGACAATAGCTGAATCGATCACCTCGTATTGATGCACCACAACATTTCTGAACTTAGCCATTTTTCCCATCACTGAAAACAACTCTTGATTAATTATCTTATTCTCATAGAGGACTTTGAAAGTATCCGCGTAGGTTTCCGGTATTCTCATACCAACGTCAGAAATAATATGGTTTGCAATGTCCACACACGTTTCGATCATCATCTGGAGAGTTCTCTCGATGATTCACTGGGTTTTCCAATCCGACAGATACTCTTCGGTGGTTATATCAGAAAAATCCTTTATCTGGAGGTAATATGTTTCGAGGTCTGAGATTTTTCTCATGATGATCTGTTTGTCAACCAATGCCGTACCTCCGGGAGAGCAGAGCTTTTTCTTTCACGGTGAAATCAAAAAATTTTCTTAACGTAAGCGATTCATATGCATGACGAAGAGACGGGTTTTTATCTGCAAGAGGTTGTTTGTTTTGCAATATCCTGCCGGATAATATTACCGAAGCTGTATTGAGTATGATAAGATCCATCTCATTTGTTCCAAGTTTTTCTGTAAGTTCATCAAAAAGCTTGAGTTTGTACTCAGGCAAATTATCTGTATCTTTAACGTAAACAGCGATATCTACGTCTGAAAGTGGTTTGAGTGCTCCTCTTGCCAGACCACCGAATAAATAGGCAAAAATGATATTTTCGTCATCAAGCAGAACCCTTTTCACATTGGGAATTCTCGAAAGAATATCTGCCGGCAATCGTTCAAATTTAATCATGTCTAATTATCACGGAAGCGTTATTCATTGTCAATGCTGCAAAGGTGTGTCAAGCATTGTAATATAAAACATGACTGCGAAGACCAAAAGAGTCATAACCGCAATCTCTTTCATAGTAATTCTCAGCGTTGTCCTTCTGCTTTCCGTTGCCTATATCCAGTACCGTGACTTCAAAAAAACTTTTCTTTCAAAACTATCTGCTCAGGCAACTTCATTCATCGGGCAGGAAGTATCTGTCGACGACCTGTCATTCAGCCCTGCAGGTGCAATTGCGCTCCATAATATTATTGTTCATAATCCGGAGGGTTTCACGGCAGGAAAACTCCTTACCATAGAAAAGCTGTCCCTGAAGATGCACTACAGGGAAATTTTGAAGAAAAAATTGTT
>JAGSYM010000350.1 GCA_018262395.1 Nitrospirota bacterium
AGACTGCCTTTTTCTCATTTCTGGCCTTATCGACTCTTGAAATAAGCTTATCCATATCTGTAATCACTTCATCAACCCATCCCTGGGAAAACCTGGTAGCGACAGCCTTCGGATTAATTTCGGCAATCACAGAAATCAAACCTGCAATCCGGGCTGCTTTAGGCTGTGCACCCGACATGCCCCCAAGACCGGATGAAACGAACAATTTGACTCCGTCATGTCCTTTATCCCTTTCAATCCTGCGGCATGCATTGAGAATTGTTATTGTTGTCCCATGGACAATACCCTGAGGGCCGATATACATGTACGAACCTGCAGTCATCTGTCCGTATTGCGAAACGCCAAGTGCATTGAATCTCTCCCAGTGATCCTGCGAGGAATAATTTGGTATTACCATGCCATTGGTCACCACAAGTCGGGGAGCATCCCTATGGGAAGGGAAAAGGCCGAGAGGATGACCGGAATATACTACAAGGGTTTGTTCATCTGTCATTTCCGACAGGTATTTCATTGTCAGGCGGTACTGGGCCCAGTTCTGGAACACGGCTCCATTGCCGCCGTAGGTAATCAGTTCATGGGGATGCTGGGCCACCTGTTCATCGAGGTTGTTAGAGATCATCAGCATGATTGCAGCTGCATGCACTGAACGGTGGGGGAAATCATCAATATGACGGGCTTTAATCTCATAATCCGGACGGAATCTGTACATGTAGATCCTCCCGGTATCATGAAGCTCACCAGCAAATTCACCGGCAAGCATCCCATGAAAACGGACAGGGAAATACCGGAGCGCATTTTTTATTGCCAGCTTCTTCTCCTGCGGGTTCAGAATATCCTTTCTTTTGGGGACATGATTCAGGCTGGGATCATATGTCTTGGGATCAGGCAAAGTTTCCGGGATACCCTCTGATATCATTCTTTTAAAATCATCTGTGGTCATATTTCTATGGTGTGATTGATTTAGACAAAGTTAAGAAACAAAAAGCCACCCTTCAGAGGTGGCTGTAATTGATTGTCAACAATATTCTAAAGATGACTCTCCTTGATAATCTCATCATCAACAAGGATCCGGCCGCAGTATTCGCATACGATAATTTTCTTACGCGATCTGATATCAAGCTGCCGCTGCGGAGGTATCTGGTTAAAGCATCCGCCGCATGCATCCCTCTGAACCGGGACGACGGCCAAGCCGTTCCTTGCATTCGACCTGATCCTCTTATATGCGGTCAGAAGCCTCTCCTCAATCACTGCCTGGATCTTTTCTGACTTCTTATATAAACCCTCTTCTTCCTTCTGTGTGTCTGATATAATCTCGTCGAGTTCCGTCTTCTTGTTTTCAAGGTCCGACCTGCGGTCGGCAAGTGTTGCTTCAGATTCAGCAATTACGAGCTTTTTCTCTTCTATAAGGATTGAAAACTCCTTAATCTTCTTATTGTAAAGCTCAATCTCAAGATTCTGGAATTCAATCTCCTTTGAAAGTGAATCGAACTCACGGTTGTTCCTTACATTCTTCTGCTGTTCCTCATATTTCTTAATAAGTGATTCTGCCTCGGAGATTTCAATGTTCTTCTTTGAAACTGCCTTTTCGAGACTCACAACCTCTTCGCGGAGATTACCCAGCCTGGTCTCGAGTCCTGCTATCTCATCCTCAAGGTCCTGAACCTCAAGCGGCAGTTCTCCCCTCAGAGTCTTGATCTTATCTATTTCTGAATCCACCAGCTGAAGTCCGTACAGCGCCCTAAGCCTCTCCTCTACGGATATCTCAGCTTCATGTGTTTTTACTTTTTCCATTTTACAGGTAATTTATCGGATTGGTATTTGTTTCTGAAAACCGGAGTGCAAATTTAGGGAATTTTTTGATAATTAGATCGTATAAAATTTCTGTTGAGAATTTTTCTGTTGAGAATTTTTCAGTTTCGAAATGTCCGCAATCCGTCAGCAATATCCTCTTATCTGCTTCAAACCAGGTGTGATACTTTATGTCGCCTGTGACAAAGGCATCAGCCTTTACCGAGAGAGCCGCATTCAGAAGTGATGCCCCTGCACCACCGCAAATGGCAACCTTCCGGATCATCCTGCCGGTGAGTTCTGAATAGCGTGTCCCATGTGCGTTGAACACCGACGAAACAAGCTCAAGAAAACCTTTCTCGCTCAGGGGTTCTTCAAGTTCACCGGTACAGCCAAGGCCGAAGTCGATATTGTCATTCTGAAGCGGATAAAGATCGTATGCAACTTCCTCATAGGGATGAGAACCGAGAAGGGCATCAATAATTTTCTCTTTGAGATGTGAAAAGAAAACTGTTTCAAACCTTGCCTCTTTCTCCAGGTGCATCTTTCCTTTCTCCCCGGCAAAGGGATTTGTCCCCTCTCCTGCCCTGAAGCTCCCCGTTCCTGAGACAGTGAATCCGCAACGGTCATAATTTCCAATAAATCCGGCTCCGGCATTGAAAACGGCTTCCCTTACCTCGTCGAGATGATCCTCCGGGACGAAGGTTACAAGCTTTGAAAGTCTGTTATTCAATGGCTGCAGGACCTTAACATTCCGCAACCCGAGCTTGAGGGCCATTTTTCTGCTGACACCGTCATTCATCATGTCCAGATTCGTATGAGAAGAGTAGACGGCAATATCATTTTTGATAGCCTTAACCAGTATCCTGCCGGCAGGATGCTGGTCAGTGACCTTCTTTATGCCACTGAAAATTAATGGATGAT
>JAGSYM010000086.1 GCA_018262395.1 Nitrospirota bacterium
TTTAAAAAGATAAAGGACGGGGGATTCGGGAAAAATGAGTGGGCACAGCCATATGTAGTTCAGAAGACTGTTGATCTCTTGTATCCCATATACATCGATATGTGTAGACCATATGTGTCGGCTGATCTACTGGAGGCCAAGGCACGCAAGTTTGCGGAAGGGGGGCCCACTCAGAAACAGCTTGATAATAAAGAGGAGTTGCTGCGTGAAAGGGAGCAGCGCATTGAAGATATGATCAATTCCATGAGTTGGAGGATTACAAGGCCGCTGCGGGTTGTCTATGGAATGTTTAAGAAAGATAAATAATGAACAGGCTAGCCGGCTTGCAGGCCAACTCAGAGTCTGGCAAAAGGCTGATGAATTGGTCTTTGAAATCTATCGGATGACCAAGAAATTTCCGAAAGATGAAATGACAGCTATCCAGCCAACAGGCTTGCCGGCTTTTCAGCTTGTCAGCTTGTGTGCCTGGTCGCTTGCCAGCCTGTCAGCTTATTCGCTTGTTAGCATTCTTGTCTATAAAAGGAGGAAATAAATGATGAAAATATTTTCGGTTGTAAGTCTTGTTGTGGGTATTGCAATGATTTCTTTGTTAACGGGGTTTGGCTGCAAGAAGGCGGAGCAGTCTGCAGAGGCACCGAAGTCTGCTGAACAGGCGCAGACTCCTGCAGCAGAGCCGGTTAAAGGCTTTTCTGTGACAAACGGCACATTGGAAAAAGGCGGCCTGGGTTATTTTCTTTCGGCTGAAAAAGACAAGGTATCTGTGGCAGCAAAGCCGACCGGAAAGCCGTACAAATCAGTAATAACGCTGAAGGCCAGGATTAAAGCCGCACTTCCCGACGGTACCAGAAATGGTTATATCGTATTTGGTGAAAAACCTGGGCAGTGGACAAACGCCGGAGTCCTTATAGGCGGCATGAAATATGTTATTGACGGGCCTTCAGTATCCAGGGCAGAACTCCCGGTAAAATTTGATCAGGACAATATTTTTGATGGAGAATTGGTTATAAACCTGAAGGAAAAGACTGTTGTCTGGAAAGTCAATGGCACTGAATTAAAGACAAAACTGATAAAAGTTCCAGGCTCTATAAACTATATCGGGTATGCTGTAGGGAATACCAAGACCGAATTCAGCGAGTTGCAGGTTTCCGGAGACTAGGCCGTGTTGGCATTTTGTCCGGTCTATTTACTTATTGGAAGACAGCGTTCATGCTTTGCGCTGAATTGACCGTACACATATCCAGTGAGAAAGATTGCGCATATAATTAATCCGGTAGTGGTGAATGAAAAGTCTGACTTATTCGTTGCCCAACCGGTCACTTTTACTACTATGGCGATCGCGAGAGACTTTGCGCGCGGAAAAGTTGATGTTCTTCTCTTTACGGCGCAATACCCGGAAGACAGGCCGCTGGTTCCGGCAGATTTTCAGGCAACTCGTGACCTTGAAAGGTCGGTCCTGGATCTCGGCCATTTCCGGAAGAAGCGCAAGCTTCCGTTTATTAAAGATATCCTTGACCGCCTTTACCAGGCTGCCCCTGAGGCGGAGTATCTCATTTATACAAATGTCGATATAGCCTTGAAGCCTGAATTTTACGTTGCGGTCAACACATTCATAGAGGAAGGGCAAGACGCCTTTGTCATTAACAGGCGTACGATCAGAAAGTACCAGAGTATTGAAGAAATCCCGCTCATGTACGCTGACCCGGGCGAAAATCATCCTGGATGGGACTGTTTTGTGTTTAAAAGAGATTCATATCCGCTATTTATACTTGCTGACATCTGCGTAGGGGCAAACCTTATAGGGACTGTTCTGCTTTTTAACCTTCTCTGCACCAGCAAGAACTTCATGGAGTTCAAGGACAAGCATCTGACCTTCCATCTGGGCGACGACATGACATGGAAGGCAGAGGACTACTCGGATTATGCGGCACACAACATATTGCAAACCGAAGAAATTATATCAAAACTCAAAAGCGTATACGGCAGCGTTGACGGGGGGGGGCGTTACGGCTACTTGTTAACGTTTGTTCAAAACCTGAAAAGCGATATGACACAAAAGAAAAACAAGATGGGAATTAAAAAGATAGAACCTTCGAACTCCGGAGGCAAGAAGTTACAGCGGGGGGGAAATCCGAGAATTATTTGCATTACAGGAATGGCGAGAAGCGGTACTTCGATGGTTGCAAGGATATTGAACATCATGGGGCTGTACCTTGGACCAGAGGACAATCTGATCCTTCATACCGAATACAACGTAGAGGGATGCTGGGAACACAAAACGCTCCTCGAGATAAGTAATACAATTATATATGATCTTGGTTGGCATGGTTTGCAGCAACCAGAGTGGGTAAACTCTCCGACAATTGTTTCCCTTGAAACTGCGGCAAGAGCCACTATAGAAAAAGATTTTGGAGACACCGAATTCTGGGGATGGAAAGACGACAGGTGCAGTCTTACGCTCCCCTTCTGGCTGAAAATTCTCCCTGAGACAGAGAGCATTATATGCGTGCGAAACCCGATAGACGTCGCAAAATCGCTCCTGAAACAAAATTGGGTTTCTTCTCTTGAGGAAGGACTTTACAGATGGCTTATTCTTATTTCTTCTGCCATCAGGAACACGCAGGGCAGGCGCAGGCTCATTGTTTTTTTCGAGGATTTTCTGGGTGAGGACTGGAAAATTGCTCTAAAGAGAATCGCTGAATTTCTTGGCCCTTCGTATGTTGAAAAACTGCCTGAATACGAGAAAGAGGCAGGGGCGTTTATAAAAAGAGACCTTCACCATCATAAAGCCTCAATGAAAGATATGCTTGACCGTGCCGACATACCTTATGCTGTCAAGCATCTTTATTTTTTTTTGTATAACCACATCAGGGGAAAAAGGTTCGAGGGTTTTAGCGAGTTGGACTCTACCGATGATCAGGTTCTCGACTCGATAGCTTCCTATATTAATACTGAGGCTTTTCGAATAAACCAGCAATATTTATTGCTTGTTAGCAAAAGTGAAAAGATTGAGGCACTGGCAGACTCACTGAAAGAGCGCGACAAGCAGATACAAGCTAAAGACAAACAAATTGAAGCCCTCACAAACTCACTAAGTTGGAAGGTAACAGCTCCATTGAGACGAGTTTATGAGATTTTAAATATTGATAAAAAAGGTAGCAATTGACAAGGAGGAGCGACTGTAAAGTAAGGCTAATCGCCTTCTACCTGCCCCAGTTTCATCCAATCCCGGAAAACGACGAATGGTGGGGCAAGGGATTTACCGAGTGGACAAACGTTGCCAAGGCGACGCCGTTATTCCGCGGTCATTATCAGCCTCATATCCCAGCCGATCTGGGCTTTTACGATCTCAGAGTGCCTGAAACACGGATCGCCCAGGCAGAGCTGGCCCGGGAACATGGTATCGAGGGGTTCCTCTACTGGCATTACTGGTTTGCCGGCAAACGACTCCTCGAAAGACCTTTTAACGAGGTCCTGAAATCCGGTGAGCCTAAATTCCCATTCTGTCTTGGATGGGCTAATGACACCTGGACTGGTATATGGCATGGGTGCCCGGACAAGATATTGATCGAACAGACATACCCCGGCAAAAAAGATGAAGAAGCTCATTTTTATACACTACTGAATGCTTTCGGCGACGAACGCTATATTACCGTGGATGGACACCCTGTTTTTCTGATTTACAAGCCCCATATGCTGCCGGAACCCAAAAGATTCATTGATCACTGGAAGGAACTTGCTGTCAAAGAGGGATTGAAGAGTATCTATTTTTTTGGTCACGCACAAACCATGCAGTGGAAATACGAAGAGAGTGGTTTTGACGCTATGGTCCCGCATAACCCTGGCCTGACATTGCATCATGCTTTTGATTATTTCAACTCTAAACGCAACTTTCCTGACAACGTCTGTTTGAAATTAACTAAACGAAAAGTAAAAGATTTCTACAAACATGTTTTTTCCCGGCCTGATGTTTTCCTCTATAAAGATTATATCAAGTACGCGCTTCCGGAATTGAGGAAAGATTTCGACGAATTTCACTGCGTTCTTCCAAACTGGGACAATTCACCGAGATGCGGCGCAAATGCGTTTATTTTCCATGATTCCACACCTGAATTATTCAAAAAACACCTGCGAGAGGCAATAGAGCAAGTCGCTCATCGAGAGCCTGAAAAGAGGATCGTCTTTATCAAGTCATGGAACGAATGGGCAGAAGGAAACTATCTTGAACCAGACCAGAAATTCGGGAAGGCATATTTACATGCATGCAAAGAAGAAGTATATCTCAGTTAAGAAAAATGAGATGTAATTTATTAAGACTTTCGAACTTCTGATAATACTAAAAAAGTTTATGTCGTCTAGAAAAGATAAAAAAATCGTTCGTAAATCCAGGCTGATTGCATTCTACCTGCCCCAGTTTCATCCGATTCCCGAAAATAACGAATGGTGGGGAAAGGGTTTTACAGAGTGGACAAACGTTGCAAAAGCAAAGCCTCTTTTCCCGGGCCATTACCAGCCTTGTCTTCCTGCTGATTTGGGATTTTATGACCTCAGGGTACCTGAGACGCGGATTGCCCAGGCAGAGATGGCACGCGAATATGGCATCGAGGGTTTCTGCTATTGGCATTACTGGTTTGCTGGAAAGCGCCTGCTTGAACGGCCGTTTAGCGAGGTACTGAAATCCGGCGAGCCGGACTTTCCCTTCTGTCTTGGTTGGGCAAATGACAGCTGGACCGGAGTATGGCATGGGTGCCCTGACAAGACGCTGATCGAGCAGACCTATCCGGGCAGGAAGGACGAGGAAGGCCATTTTTATGCGTGTCTGGAGGCTTTTTCTGACGAGCGCTATATTACCGTCGACGGGAAACCGGCTTTCTATATTTATTCACCTCAAAAATTACCTGAGCCCAAAAGATTTTTTGATCACTGGAAGGAACTTGCTGTCAAAGAGGGCTTAAAGGGGATATATTTTTTGGGTAACGGCAATCTGTCCGACCACGCTAATGACGGGTACGATGGAATGGTCCAGCCCAATCCCGGTTTGACCTTTGTGAAGATGCGGTTTCCTCCCAAGGGAGTAAACTACAACATTTACAAAGAAATTGCCGAACAAGTTCTTGCACAACAAAGCGCGCTGAGAACCCTTCTGAAACGCGCTTTTTCAGTGCTTCGCCTGCATACTCCAGAGGCCGAGGAGCCAACTGTGTTCCTCTATAGAGACTTCATAAGCCTGGCTCTTCCAGGTATAAGTGCCGACTTTGACGAATATCCCTGTGTTATTCCCAACTGGGACAATACAGCCCGTTGCGGTTGCCGCGCGCATATATTACTCGATTCGATCCCGGAATTATTCAGGCGTCATCTCAGGGAGGCAATAGAGCAAGTCTCCCATCGTGTCCCGGACAAAAGGATAGTTTTCATTAAATCATGGAACGAGTGGGCAGAAGGTAACTACCTTGAACCTGATATTAAGTTCGGCAAAGGTTATCTGGAAGTGTGCAGGGATGAAGCCCTGATAAATGAATAAAAAAGCACTGAGTTCACATTTTCATCAAGCTAATTTGCTTAACAGGGAGATTATTCAATATGGAATTAACTGATTTACTGAAACTAAAGCCCAAGCTGCATGATGGTCCCAAA
>JAGSYM010000087.1 GCA_018262395.1 Nitrospirota bacterium
CTGTCATGGCAATAAAAAGGGCAGGAAAATGTTCTTTGGTGGAAGGTTTTCCTGCCCATCCCCCCATCTCACTCCTAATTCATATATTACAAATACAAAAGAGCATTACAATGCGATTCTTGCTTTTTTTCGTGGTCAAATTGCTCTTTTGAAATTATTTTTAGAGAATTAAGAGTAGGACGTACCCCCAAATAACACTTGATGCGTGATATGTATCACGGCATTAACGGGAATCTCCGTGTATGTTTATGAATAAGCCTGAATAAGGCATTGGGGAATGGGAACAGAAAGGAGAAATAAATTATGAGTAGGAGCATAGTTATAATAATGCTTTTTCTCCTCGCTTTTGCTCCAGCTGAATGTGCTGCTGAAAGCTTAAAATTCAAATGCCAAGGAGTGGGGGAGGGTATTATATGGAAATATACATTTGAGATTGATAAGGAGATTTCTAAGGGGACCGAAAAAGGGGTGACATTGGATGGTTATCCTTATACAAGAGACATAGAGGTTGTATTCACACCGGAACGTATGCAAATTGGTGCGTTAGGTGCGAAGGAATTCGCCGGTTGGATTGACCGCACTGATCTGAGCTTTTCTTACGGCTGGGCAAATGGCTCTTGTGATATTATAGCCGTGGAAAAGAAGGATACCAAGTTTTAGTGCCTTTGCTAATTCCGGGATAGGAAAAAACAAAGCATTGCTGCAGCCCACTTTATTCTATCGGTATGCTTATAGTAAATGCAGTTTTCGGGTTAATGATAATTGCCACTCGTATTGGCAAATTACTCCGACCTTTGTCTTGCATATTTCTGTCTTAAGGCAATGCTGATACCTTAGTCAGCGAATGCCGCCATATGCAGAACCTCAGTGCTGGTAACAATAGCGGACGCTCACGTCGTATGCGGTTATGATTCCGGCTGCAAAAAGACCGGCATGCACTGCTCAATCAATAAGAACTGATAGTGGTGTTTTTAGGCAGTTCAGTCGAAGGTGAACTCAAAGAATGGTAGAGAAAAAAGTTAAGCACTGCCTGACTAATGGTTTAATACCTTTATACCGAACTTCTTCAGGCTCTCAGTCAGAGAGTGCAAGGGAAGTCCCATCACATTAAAGAAATCTCCCTCTATCCTTTTGATGAGCACGGCACCAAGCCCCTGAACTGCATAGGCACCGGCCTTGTCAAGAGGCTCACCTGATCTGATATATGCCGCTATCTCATTCGGACTCAACCGCTTGAAAAAGACCTTTGACTCAACCGATGTGGTTAATTCTTTTTTAGTTGCTGTATCTATTATCGTAAACCCCGTGATGACTGAATGGGCTTTCCCGCTCAGGGTCTTCAACATCTCCTTTGCCTGTTCTTTGTTTTGGGGCTTACCGAAAAGACTACCCTTGAATACTACAATAGTGTCAGCTGCTATAACGAGAACATTTCTATACCTGTGAGCAACGTGCCTCGCCTTTTCGCTTGAGAGTAATCTGGCGATATCGTGAGGCTTTAGTCCGGGTTCCAATTTCTCCTGGTAATTACTCATATCAACCTTGAATTTCAAACCGGTTTTTGCGAGTATTTCCCTCCTCCTGGGAGATCCTGATGCAAGTATGATTGTTCTTATATCAGACATATTGGCCAGCAATAAAACCCGAGGACCATGCCCATTGAAGGTTATATCCTCCGAGCTGTCCTGCGACGTCGACGACCTCACCGATAAAATAGAGGCCTGGCATCCTCTTTGCCTCCATGGTTTGGGATGACAGTTCATCGGTATCAATTCCACCGGCGGTAACCTCTGCTTTTCTATAACCCTCGGTATCTTCAGGACGTATGGTCCATTGATGTAACTGTTGCGCTATATCCTTAAGCTCCTTTTCCGTATATCGGCATAAGGGCCTTGACGGTGTATGTAATGCGCACCATAGGTGGCTGAATCTTCTCGGGAGAAATTCTGAGAGAAGGTTGCTCAACTCTATTCTGCTCGTGCGCTTTGATGATAAAAGTTCATAAGCATCCCTGTCAGGCATCAAATCGATTGTGATTTCGTCCCCTCGATCCCAGTACAAAGAGGCCTGAAGAATTGCAGGACCACTGAGACCACTGTGGGTAAAGAGAACTTTTCCCCGGAACTGTCTTCCTCCGCAGGCAACCGCAGCATCAAAGGAAACGCCGCTTAATTCTCTGAATTTTTGAAGATCGTGCCTCTTGAATAGGATAGGGACCAAAGCCGGTTTCAACCGGGTGATCTTCAGGCCAAATCTCGCAGCAATGCGGAATCCCAGGTCCGTTGCCCCAAGTTCAGGATAGGATAAGCCGCCAGTTGCGATTACGAGTGCCCGCGCTTCTACACTGCCAAAATTGGTCGCGACGATAAAAAGACCTGCTTTCGTTCTTATACTGCCTATTCTGCAATTCAAGGATATTTCTATGCCGGCCTTATTGCATTCCTTATGGAGCATCCTGACAATCTCCGCTGACGTGCTGCGGCAGAATAGCTGTCCTTTCTCCTTTTCATAATATGTTATCCCGTGACTTTCCAGCATGGCGATAAAATCACGAGGACTAAAACGAGCGAGTGCAGATTTGCAGAAATGAGGATTTGCAGACAGGTACTCGTCTGGCCTTAGGTGTATATTGGTAAAATTGCAGGATCCGCCTCCTGAAACCCTGATCTTTTTCCCAATCTTGTCCATATGCTCAAGGACGAGAACAGAGCGTTTCCTCTTCCCAGCTTCGATTGCGCACATAAGCCCGGCACCGCCTGCTCCAATGATGAGGACATCCTTTTTAAGCAGGACTTTCTTATTCCTCATTACTGCCCGAACGTCTTCCTCAATGCAGCCTTTTTACGATTTCTTTCGCTCCCGGCGGCGGCGACTTGCCTTTTCAGAAGCATGCAGGATATTGCCCGTGCGCAATGGTTTTTCTTTCCGGTCTGATTCCCGATCGTCTTTTCTCTGTGGCTGAGTAAATTTCTTCATATCATGCCTCAGCTTCTTGCGATAACCGGTTACTATCATCTCCTCTGTCAGTGGCATAACTGGTATCTTCTGTCTGATTAATTCCTCGATGTCTGGAAGGGAGTGTACGTAAGCCTCGCAGGCAAGGCTTATCGCTCTGCCACCTGCCCCGGCACGGGCTGTCCTGCCAATACGGTGCACATAGTCTTCCGGATCCTGGGGGAGGTCGTAGTTGATCACATGCGTCACTCCTTCGATATGGAGCCCCCGGCTCGCCACATCCGTAGCCACGAGGATTGGTAACGTACCGCTCCTGAAATGGGAGAGGACTTTCAGCCGTTTTTTCTGATCAAGGTCTCCGGTGATTGCAGCAGCAGCAAAACCATTAGCATTCAGGATAACTTCAAGCCGCTCAGCTGCATCACGGGTATTGCAGAAAACGAGATAACGACCTCCAGACTCACGTGTGAGTATCCCGAGCAGAACACCAAATTTTTCGGAGGCACCAACGTGATAGATTTCCTGTTCAATCTGTTCCACCGTAACCTGTTCGGGTGTTACCGCAAATCGCTGGGGATTATTCATATGCTCGTAGCAGAGTTCAAGTACGCGGTTGGACAGGGTTGCGGAAAAGAGCATGGACTGCCGTCTGTTGAAAGGAGACATTCTCCTGAGGAGGTACCGGAGGTCGCTGATAAAGCCCATATCGAAAAGTCGGTCAGCCTCGTCGATTACAAGGAACTGAGTATTTCTCAGGCTGTATGCTTTCTGCTTAAGGTAATCGATGAGCCGGCCAGGCGTTCCGATGAGCACGTCAACACTCTTTGAGATCTCCTCGCGCTGCTTCAGATAGTCGATGCCCCCATATACAGGAAGGATCCTGAAACCAGCGGGGTTGCCAAGCAGTTTTGCCTCAGCATCTATCTGAATTACAAGTTCCCGGGTTGGCGCGATAATGAGGGCCCGTGGTGAGGGTCCCCGTCCTAACGAACGCACCGCTATCATGCGTGAGAATAATGCAATCAGAAACGCGGCGGTCTTGCCCGTACCTGTCTGAGCCTGAGCTGCGATGTCTCTGCCCTGCAACGCCTCGGGCAGAGTCAAAGCCTGTACTGGCGTACACTGAGTAAATCCCGCGGCCCTGATTCCTTGCAAAACCTTTTCAGGAATATGCAGTTCTTCAAATCTCACTTTACTACTATACCTTACCTTTATCCTCTCAATCCATCAAACTACCCCGATCCTGAAAGCCCAATATCCCCGCAAACTGAAAGGGCTCATTCATAATACAGAACCTTCAGTGGCGGGTATCTCCCAAAAAAACTATCTGAGTTTGGTATTATCAGCCTTCTCAATTATAGGTCTCACGCGTCGTGAATTTCCAGAACTGAAAGTGATTCCTGACAGTACCTAATCATTGAGCAATTAAGTCACTGACTGGGCATGTAAATTTTAACGACCAGTATGTTATAGATTAACGATTCAAACTGGTATAATGAAATCCGATGATAATCAACATAAAATCCCGAAAAGTAGTTGTCTTGCTCTTCTGCACAATTATTCTGCTGTGCGTCTCTTTTGATGCAAATTCACAACAGCATTCCCAAGTCAAAAACCAATTACAAGAAAAATCTCCCGTTGAGGCCAATCTGTCAGACAAAAAGGCTTCTGCTCCATCTGCTCCGGTCATGCTTGGCGGGGAAAAATTATTTTTTGTCCGTGGCGTCATGACTACCACCGCAGAAAAAAGGGCACAGGATATCTCGGGCAGAATCAATAAGCTTGCTCAGGATTTAACCATCTCCACCGGTTCCATTACCACAAGAGATGATGACGTCTTTACGAGCATTATTGCGGGCGATCAGATCATTATGGCCTTGCTCGATTCAGATGCCCACTATGAGGGACGGACAAGGCAGGAACTTGCCCGGGAACTTGCAGAGGAAATCAAAACCGCAGTTGATACATATAGGGTGAATTACAGTAGGAAGAGCATTATCTTCGGGGCCGCATATGCACTTGCTGCAACACTGGTTCTCGTGCTCCTCTTTATATTTATAGCCAGGCTATTCCGCAGAGTGTACAACCGAATCGAGATAAAATACAGGGCAAAAATTCATCCGATCAGTATAAAGTCAGTAAAGATTCTCGAGGAGCAGCAAGTCTGGTCTTTCATCAGCTTCATCATACGTCTCATGCGTTTTGTTCTCATCCTTATCATTGTCTACCTTTACCTTCACTTTGTTCTGATTTCCTTTCCTTGGACGCGGCCGTATGCAGGGAAGGTCTTTTCTTATGTCCTTGCACCGTTAGGGATGATCGCTGAAGGCATTATAAAAGAGATCCCTAATCTCTTGTTTATTGCCGTGTTGATAGTCATCACTCGTCTCTTTCTCAAATTTATGCACATGTTCTTCGGACAGATTGAACAGGGGACGATCAAATTCCAGGCGTTTTATCAGGAATGGGCAAAACCCACTGACCGTCTGTTAACAATTCTGGTCATAGCTTTTGCTGCTGTCGTGGCCTTTCCTTATATCCCGGGATCGGAATCGCCCGCATTCAAGGGGGTTTCAATATTCATTGGCATCCTGTTCTCTCTCGGCTCCCAGTCTGCAATAGCCAACTTTATTGCAGGCATTATCGTGAACTACAGGAT
>JAGSYM010000088.1 GCA_018262395.1 Nitrospirota bacterium
AAAAGTTTGTATTAATGTCAGGTGATGGCTACAAGAAGTACAAGACAGAAGAAAAAATATTAATTAAGGGAGGTATAACATGAAAAAATCTATAAGGAGCATTTTTGTGCTTTTGGCGGTCGTTCTCAGTCTCGTTGCCATACAAACTGTTTGGGCAGAAGAAATTACCGTGACCGGAACTATCGAAAGGATTGGTGCGGCCTCAATTGACGTTGTTTCCGATGGGACGACTTACACTTTCTACGATATATCACTTACTGATTTAGCAACACAAAGCATCGTTCTCGTCGTGGGTGATTCGGTGACTGTCAGTGCCTACGTGGTCACTTTTCCTAATGGAACGGTGAAAAACATAGCATATAGCATCACAAAAGGAGAGGTAACTTATACCTGGCATCCCAAAGTACCCAAGGCTGGGACGAATACTGTTACTCTTTCTGCCACTGATGAAAATGGGAAACCTTGCAATTGCGAATGCATCGAAAATACAGTGTGCTTAGAATGCAACTGTTACTGTGGAGGTAAAGGCAGGTAAATCAATAAAAAAGACAGACGAAAGGAGACCGCTCCGGTAGCATACAAGCATCTCTGATTCGACAGTCTGCCAAGATTTTTTACAAGGGCTGTGTCTTTCGAACCATGTTTCGACTGATACAGCCCTTTTTTTCCCACAGGTCCGGAAAGGGAGGTATATCCCCTGATATTACAGAAATGACGTTGATGTTTTGTCAAAAAAATTTACACTTGGTTTAAAAAAGCAAGAAGTCATAAATATTGAAAATTATCTGCGGTACTATGCAAAAAAAGGGCGAGAAAGAATCTCGCCCTTTCGTAAAGCTATTGACCTAAGGATTTAAGGATAATGCACCCCACCGACTATAGCACTGACAAGGTCCTCAGTCCATTTTTCGACTATGGAGCCATTCACCTTGTCAACACTGATCGTCTTTATCTGCCCCACGCCCTTTGACAGCCATATGGACTGCTCAGTTGTTTGCGAAGTACCGTTGACAGTCATTATACCGGTTATCTTAAGGCATTCACTAAATGTTCCAGCGGGAACGGTTACGTCTTCAATGCCATCGATCGTAAATTCATAAGAGAAGGACGTAGTAGATGACTTGCCTGTACAATCTGTTTCCGCAAGAGTAGTATTAGAGATATAGGATGATCCTACAGAGACTAAAGGGTCTGAGGCATGAATAGGTGGACTAAAAATGAGCTGTTCCCAACCGCACCCCGGTATATCGTCAGCGTCATACTCTTTATACCACACTATTCCATTACTGTTAGTCCATAACTGATAGTCACCATCTTCATCTATTACCTTTACGGCATTAACATCGTTGATTTTCTGTGTGCCTGATACGGTCCTTGTAGTTAATTCAGTATCTCCTTCCCTGTATGTCCAGGTATCCCCTTGTCCAAGTGGGAAATACTCGGCAATATTGAATATTGCATCAACAGGCGGATTGTCAGGTGCCTGCAAACCAGTTCCAGCAAGTTTCACCACGATATCCGACTTCTTGGAATCATTGGAAGAAATATTCAGCAGTGCAGTCTTGCTACCCGCCGATGTCGGACTCAATGAAACAATGATGGTACATGAAACACCTTTTGCTACAGTCGTACAGTCACTCGTTTGATTAAATTCAGAAGCATTTGTGCCTGTGAGGGTTATTGAATTCACGACGAGGTCCGATGTGCCTGTATTCTTCACGGTAAATACCTTAGGCAATGAGGTGTTTCCAGCTGTTACAGAACCAAAATTAGCTGATGCAGGAGACACGGTGATCTTTGGAGGAGGAGCCTGCCCTGAGAGTTTTACAAGAAGAGTCAATTTTTTCGGATCATTGGAAACGATACTCATTATTGCATCCTTTTTGCCAAAAGGTGCCGTCGGTATAAATATTACAGTGACAGGGCAGGAACCTTTTGCCGGTATTGTTAAGCAACTATTTGTTTGACTGAACTCGGAGGCATTTGTGCCAGTAATTGTAATTGAATCCATCACAAGGTCTGATACGCCTGTGTTCTTGATCGTCACTGTTTTTTCCATAGATGAACTACCAACGGGCACAGAACCAAGATTGACTGACATCGGACTGGCAGATATCTTCGGAGGAGGTGCCTGACCCGAGAGTTTAACATTGACGGTTGGCTTTTTTAGATCGTTGGAAACAATACTCATAACTGCATCCTTCTTGCCAAAAGGTACTGTCGGTATAAATGTTACTGTGACAGGACATGAACCTTTGGCCGGTATTGTTAAACAGCGATTTGTTTGACTAAACTCAGAGGCATTGATACCAGTGATCGTTATGGAATCCAAAGATAGATCTGAAGTGCCTTTGTTGGTAATAGTTACTGTCTTTGAGGCAGAGGTACCTCCGACAGGAATGTTACCCATATTTACTGACATGGGGGCAACAGAGATTACAGGATCAGCATCAGCTGTTTGGCACAGGCACCATGTTAACAATATACAACTAATACCTATGAATACTGTCGTCAAAAAACCTTTTTTCATTTCCTCCTTCTCCTTCTTTTCTTCAGATATGTAATATTGATTAGATCTTAGGTAACCGATCAATTTTATATCATATTGATCTCGTCTTGTCTATGAAATTATTGCTATTTATTGTGGTTTTATTGCTATTTTGAAAATATCTTTTGGTTATACATTGATTGTGTTGAATTTCAGGAGTAATTGGCTACCGGAAGATTTGAGCGAAGAATATCAGTTACAGGGATTATCGAGGCAGGGAACACACTGTAATGAGGGTTCTCAGACCCAGGAAGAAACTTAGTTCTCCTGCCTATCCGATTTCTACTCTGTTATATCATATCTATCGGTAGGAGGAAGGACTTGAAAATTTGTCCCAGACCATCACAGATGTTTAGTTTGAATCATATTCATCGCTTTTTATCGTGAACAAACCTCTCTGCTCCTTAATCACTGTTTTTGAACTCTGTTTCTACTTTCTGAAATTTCGTTTTCCTGCTGCCTTCGTACAACTCATACTCGAGGAGCCGGCATTCTATCCCGCTGTTAAAAAATTGAATTCTGCGGTTTGCTCTCAAACCTACCTTCTTTGCCAGTTCAAGATTCCCCGTGAAAATATACCCCGCATATCCCCTGCACTTCTGCTTGAAGAAATCGCCGATTCCGCTGTATACACTTTCAAGCTCTTTTATCTTGCCCATTCTTGCCCCGTATTCCGGATTCAGAATGACGACGCCCTTTCCGTCAGGTACCGTGGTCTCTGCATAATCACTTACAGCAAATTCGATCAGATGATCAACTCCTGCAGTTGCAGCATGCTTCTTTGCTGCCTCGACAGCTTCCCTGCTTATATCGGTTGCAATAATCCTGCAGTTTAGGGTCTTTTTCGCCTCCGTTTTTGCCTGTGCACGCAGGTTATTCCACAGCGGCTTGTTAAATCCCGTGATATGCATGAACCCGAAATTATTCCTCAGGATCCCCGGAGCCCTGTTCAGACCTGAAAGAGCAGCCTCAATGGCAAGGGTGCCGCTGCCGCACATGGGATTGATGAAATGGCTGCTGCCATTCCATCCTGATGCCTTAATAATGGCAGCTGCAAGGGTCTCCTGCAAGGGTGCTGTCAGGGGAATCTTCCTGTACCCGCGCCGGGAGAGGGGTTCCCCTGAGGTATCAAAATACAGGGAACAGGAATCTCCCTTCCAGTAGAGATTTACGACGACGTTATTCTGATCAGGCCCTGAATCAGGACGCTGTCCGGTCTTTTCCCTGATCCTGTCGACAATCGCATCCTTGCACTTAACATTTGCATAGCGTGAGTCCCGAATGCTCGGGTTGTCTACACTGGATGTTACACAGATATATTCATCCCGGGATATATAGTTCTCCCAGGCTATTTCTGACACAGCGCGATAGAGCCCATCGGCATCGTTCGCAGTGAACTCCCTGATAAGAAAGAGCACCCGCTGTCCTGTGCGGAGGAGGAGATTAAGCCGGAGAGTGTCATCTAATGTCCCCTCGGTTGTTAAGCCCGAAATATGCTCGGACAGTACAGGAAATCCAAGCATCAGGACCTCTTCCTTCAGGAAAGGCGTTATCCCCTTTGCACAGGTTATCAGGATCCTGCTTTTCCCAACACCGTTAAGATTTTTTTCTGTCGGATACATCTTTCCGGGCTGTGCGGGTGATGATGAAGTTTTCCGGCTGCAATGCCGGGTCTTTCTCCAGTTCATCAACGAAGACAGCTATTGCCTTTCGCATGAATGCAGAGAATTTTACGCTCCTTGGCAGGGCAAGAATTCTCTGACGTGTATCCTCATCAATTTTCGCAGTGTATTTCGCCATACCTACTCCTATTCCCATTAAAAAGTGCAGACGCTGTGAGAAAAATTATTTTTCGATACCACAATGCACCTTACCCTGATGATTTTGGCATATTGTTATTCAGTGGGCGATGATAGATTTTTTAATCAAATTATCGAGTTAAATAATTTTTCGAACTATGTCTGCACTTTTTGGGTTATTTTTGATACCATTATCTGCATACCTTATAATACATAATGTTTTCATACCTGACAAAAAGGGTTCTTCTCATGATCCCTCTCATCTTTGGAATTACTCTCATAACCTTTACTGTTATCCACCTTGCACCTGGCAATCCTGTCGAGGTTCAGACGGAAATGTCTCTGAAGGTAACGGCGCAGGCAAAGGAGAATCTGAAAAAACTCTATGGCCTGGACAAGCCGCTCCATGTCCAATATCTCGATTGGATTACACGGTTTGTGAAACTTGATTTCGGAAAGTCTTTTGTCGACGGAAGGAACGTATTGGACAAGATTGCCGAGCGGATTCCAATAACCCTGACCATCAATATTCTTTCGATGCTCATCATATTTCTCATCGCAATCCCGATCGGTATCCTTTCTGCAACGAAACAATACTCTTTGTTTGACAAGCTTTCGACAGTGTTTGTCTTTATCGGTTTTTCGACACCAACCTTCTGGCTTGCACTCCTGCTCATGATCCTTTTCGGGGTCAACATGGGAATCCTTCCGATATCAGGGATCCAGAGCATCGATGTGTCGGAAATGGGGCCTTTTGAGAGATTGCTGGATTGGATCAGGCACCTCATTCTCCCTGTCGGGATATCTGCATTCGGTGGTATCGCCGGATTAAGCCGCTACAGCCGTTCAAGCATGCTCGAGGTGATACGGCAGGACTACATCAAGACTGCCCGCGCAAAAGGACTGAATGAATCGAAGGTAATTTTCCGCCACGCGTTCAGGAATGCATTGATGCCGATCGTTACGATTCTCGGTCTCTCGGTACCCGGACTCATTGGGGGCGGGGTGATATTCGAGACAATCTTTGCTATTCCCGGTATGGGCCAGCTTTTCTACGCGTCAACCATGGCCAGGGACTATCCGACGATTATGGGGATTCTTGTGATAGGAGCAATGCTGACACTGTTTGGTAATCTGATCGCTGATATTTCCTATGCCTTGGTCGATCCAAGAGTAAGAACAAGACAGTAGATAGTAGACAGTAAGAAAAGACAAAAGATAGTAGGTTGGGAACAGCAAAATGCGACTTTTGTGGATTATCGGTA
>JAGSYM010000002.1 GCA_018262395.1 Nitrospirota bacterium
GCAGAAGTCTTAAGCGGGAAAAACTGTCGAGCTGGGTTACCTCCCTGTCGAGATAGACTGTAACGTCCAGGAATCTCCTGTAACCCATTTCATATACAGTGCCGATATCTTTGGGCAACAGTAGATTCAGTTCCCGGGCTATTCTTTTCGGATGATTCTCCTTTTTCGATTCGTACTGTACCTGCAGATCTGTGTAAGCGAGCCAGGCGACCCCTACAAAGAGAACAAAGAAGACTGGGATGCGCATAAACTCAATCTTTCGGTGGGTATAAACGGCATAAACAGCAAGAGAAGAGAGAAGAGCCGACGACAACAGCAAGGGGAGGGTATAGTTTAATTTCAGAGAATACACAGCAACCGGAACTCCCGCGACGAGAAGCAGCACGGCATAGGAGAAATAACGGATTAAGCGTCCAAGAAGGAAGGATCCCTCTTTTGTCTCGCGGAGACACCGCAGGAATATCATGGCGACCATGATAGCGAAAAAGGGAAAGGCCGGCAGAAAATGCCTGACCTTCGCATTCGGAAGCAGCCAATACAAAGGAAAGTTGATCGCAGTCATGATGAGGCAAAACAGAAACAATTCGTTTTTTGGAAGTTCGCGAATTCTGATTCTCAAATCCTTGAAAATAATTGCAGGAAAAGCAATCAATATCCAGGGCATAAGAGACATGGCTACCTGAAGCGGATATACTGCAATATGCTCCGGGAATGAGGAAGAGTGCCCGCTCTCTGTCTTCCGCATAATCTGGGTAAGCCACATGTCAGTATACTCACCAAAGTCAATCCGGCTTGAGATGGACATAAGGTAGCTGGCGATGATCATAATGAATAGAAGAACGGCTATCAGATGGGATCCTGAAAAGAGGAAGGATATCCTTTTTTTGTAAAGGAGATATACTGCGACGGTTGCATAGAAGAAGGCAACAATATGAGGCCCCTTAGTGAGGAATCCTGCGCCGAGAATTATCAAGGGAATACCCCATAAGATAACGGGCTTCCATTTTTTTTCGTATCCGTTGAACCATATCAACAGGCTGAGTACTACGAAAAAGACGAAAAGAGCATCTATTTCCGCTCTTCTTCCCTCTGTAATCGACCCTACCATGCTTATAAAAGCCAGTGATGCGAGGAGCCGTTCTTCTCTCACTATCCATCTCGATGTCATAAAATAAAGCGAAAGAGCGGTTGCCAGCACCATGAAGACCGACGGAATCCGTGAAGTCCATTCATTGATGACCCCGAAAAGGTTTCCGCTCAGTGCGATGAGCCAGTTCATCATGGGCGGCTTCACAAAATAAGGCTTGCCGTGCAAAATGGGTACGATCCAGTCGCCGGTTTTGAGCATCTCTCTGGCGATGATCACCCTTATCGGTTCGTCGCCATCCCATGCAGGACCGCCCAGGAGGGGAAGATAGACGACCAGAGTAAGAACCATGATCAGCAGACAGTCGAAAAGAGTATTAAGCCTTCTCTGTATATAATTATTATCCGGAGCCATACGATGCGAATAAAATGAATTTTTGATCATACCATAATCTTTTCTCTTAAGTCCTTCGAAGAGACCGTCACGGAAAGGGAAAGCTGGTCGGATTTATGGTAAAGTAAACGATGCAAAAAATCTTTTCCTTCATCAATTGACTGCCCTCATGCGAAGGATAATGTGCCTCACCAGGGAGGATGAGACTGACTGCGAGCCGGAAGATGTGCTCCGGCGAATCGAAACGGCAAAAAAATCTGCCCATAGTGTCATTAAAGAAATAAGGAAATCCCGGGATGTCAAGAGAACCCTTAAAGTGCACATGGAACCCTGGGGGGATCTTTGCCTGCATGAATATCGGTGGAATTTAAAGAGGGTCGTACTTTCCCCATTCCGTATATCGAAGGGGCGAAAGATATGGGTGTATTACGAAGGGCTCAGACGAAAGAACATATCCGTTCCCGAGCCTGTTTTCTTCCTCGAGATAAAGGTTCTTTTTGTTGTGATCAGAACATACATTGCAACCCGGTGGATCGCGGAAGGGACAAAATTGAGTCAACTCGCCGCGAAAAAAGATATTCACCCTGATCATTTCCGGACGATTCTCTGTAAATGCGTTAATGCAGTGATCAATCTTCATGAATCCGGTTTTGTTCATGGTGATCTGAAGTGGTCTAATCTGCTGATTGTCCCCGGCAAAGATGCTGTTGTCTTTACGGATATTGACGCTCTGAGAAAGACTTCTGACCCGCTTTCACAATGCAAGGACTTTGCACGGATCTTTCGGCCACCCTCAAGGTGCAGGTTGGATTCGGGAACGGCTGAAATGATGATATTGCAATACCTTTCAGGGAGGTCTTCTCTTGGGGACCCGTTGCTCGAGAAACGGCTGCGTTTCTATATCGCCAGGCAGAAAAGCAGAAGAAATGATCAATTCCTCTGTCGTTATGAAAAAGGTTGCGGAGCCGGTGAATCCGTATAATTTCTCTCTCGTAAAAGGGATCCTGTTTCTTCTACTTTTCTGCCTGATACTGAATGTGCCCTTTATGAATCTGAGGGAGTTTCAGGGAGAGGAAGGCAGAAGAGTCATGATAGCCGTGAATATGCTCGAGAGCGGAAACTATATTATCCCATCTGTTGAAGGCGCGGTATATCTGCAAAAGCCACCTCTCTTTAACTGGCTCCTTGCAGGGATGTTCAGGCTCACACACAGCATATCAGAGGCTTCTGCGCGATTCGTCTCCATTATCGCAGCTTTTCTGTCTGCACTCATTTTATGTCTCTTCTGGAGGAGAATAAGCGGCGTAAAGGATGTGTGGTTTATCCTGCCGGGAATAATGTTTCTGACATTCACCGATGTGATGGACAAGTCGATACGGGCTGAGATCGATATGACCTTCACCTTCTTCGTGACTTTTTCCATAGTATCATGGTATTACCTGTATGAATTCCGGAAAAACCCCTTTCTTGCCTGGGTAGTTTCTTTATTCCTTGTAGGCATCTCCGCCCTCACAAAGGGTGTCCAGGCCCCTGCATTCTTTTACTGCGGAGTCATCCCCTATCTGGTATACAAGAAAGAATTCAGGAGAAACCTTTCGCTGTCCCATTTCATCGGCATTCTTGTCGCCCTTGGAGTATTTTCTCTCTGGCTGATCCCTTTGCTGAGGGAAGTGAGCTTTACAGCCTTTATCAACGCCTGGACTAAGGAGATACTGGCCAGGGGAGAACCATTGAAAGAAGGCGGATTTTTCAGACATTTTGTCGAATTCCCATTCCAATATATGATAGCCTATATGCCCTGGCTTCCCTTTGTCCTGTTATGGTTCAAAGATTCATGCAAAAAGGAATCCGATGGCATGAAAGGTTTGGCGATGTACTGCCTTTTTTTCCTGCTCTTTTCGATCCCTTTTTATTGGCTTCTGCCGGGTGCCCGGCTGAGGTATATCATGCCCGTTTCAGGGGCACTTGCGATACTTCTTGCGATTCCAGTCAGTGCGGAGCTTACCGAGAGCCATAAAGGGACGGCATTTCTCAGAGGGTACACAAAGGTATTAAGTCTGATCATGATCTTTACGTTCGCATCTTCTCCATTCTGGGGCAAGAAGTTTGGGGTCTTTGAGAAGCCGATGCCGATTATTTTACTCTGCGCCGCCTTGTTTGTTTCTCTCCTGTTATTTTTCGAAAAAAGAGACGTCCGTAAAAAAATGGCTCTTCTGATAATATCTGCGCTCATTATGAAAATCTCGTGGGCATCCGTCTACTTTCCTTACCACGCCGAACATTTGAGTCATTACAGGAATGCCGCCTTGCAGATCAACGCACTGGTGCCGAGGGATGCGTCTCTGTATGATTACGAAGTGAACAACTACCATCTGACTTTCTATCTCGGGCGGCCTGTAAAACTAATAAGATCGCTCGATGAAATCATGAACGAAAGAGGAGCAGTGGTGATGATCGAGAAGGATTCCTTAGGGAGGCTCGATCTGAAAAGATTCTCTTTTATCGGAGAGGTAAAGGCGAGAAGATCGCTGCTGCAGCTCTATGAAGTTGGAAAGAACCATAAAGGAGAGGCATCCTGATCCATGTACTCTTTTGTCTCACACAATGGCCTGAGTATCAACGAGGCGTTCCTTGAATTTTTGAAGAGACATAATCTTGCGGATTTTCAGACACTGATGGATCTCAGGAGCGGCAGCACCTTCAAAAAGACCGATATCCGTTCTGTGGTAAGGATAGATATTGGGGAAGGAGACACAGGAAAGAGCTTCTATCTCAAACGGCACCACTGGCCCTGGTGGTTGAAAATAAAAGCGATCAGAGAACGCCTGAAGAAAGAGGATGCGCGGAACGAATGGGAAAAGATGATCATGTTACACAGTCTCGGTTTCAGAACCATGACTCCTGTCGCCTTCGGGGAAAAGAGGATGGCCGAAATACCATGTTCTGCCCTAACGCTTACAGAAACCATAGAGGGCGGGGAAAAACTCGAATCCTATATACCAAGACACTTCACTCTTCCTTTGACCACAGGCAAAGTATCAGAGAAACGGGCATTGATCCGTAAGCTCGCCTCCCTGGCGAGAGAATTCCACGGCAAGAATCTGAATCATCAGGATTTTTATCTTTCCCATCTCCTCATCAGAGAAAGTGACGGGGCAATCTTTATCGTCGATATCCAGAGAGTGCATAAGGCGGACACTATAAGCATGCACGACAGGATAAAGGATATTGCCCAGATAGCGTTTTCATCGAGTCTTTCGGGCATTTTCACAAAAAGCGATTTTATGCGTTTTATTCATGTCTATCTGGCGAAGGAGAGGCTTGGAAATGCGGAGAAAAGAATGATAAAAAAGATTCACGTAAAAGTGAAAAAGATCGCGAGACATACCGAGAAGCTCGATGGAAAGCGAATGGTTTTGTGACTTCGCAGGTCATGCCGGAAAGCCGGCCTCACGAGTCTAAAAAAATTTTTTCCACAACATCTGCATTTTTTAAATCACAGTTTTCTTGTTGTAGCCGAATCGGTATTTCGACGCCAGATTGTTTATAATAAGCGGAAAACTCAGATCGGTAAGATTTCTACAGGAGGTTCTATGCATTTAGGAATCATTGGAACAGGATATGTCGGACTGGTAACGGGAGCCTGCTTTGCAGAGTTTGGCTTGTTTGTTACCTGCGTTGATAAAGACGAAAAGAAGATACGGTTGCTGAAAAAGGGAGAAATCCCCTTCTATGAGCCTGGGATCGGTGAACTGGTAAAGAGAAATCTCAAGCAGGGCAGGCTTACGTTTACAACCAAGATAGAGAAGGCAGTCGAGTCATCACTCGCCATATTTATAGCAGTTGGGACTCCCCGCAGAGGAGACGGATCAGCTGACCTGAAATATGTTGAAGAAGTTGCGATAGAAATCGCAAAAGCTATGGATGGCTATAAGGTGATTGTCACAAAAAGCACAGTGCCGGTAGGAACAGGCGAGAAAATACGGGAAATCATTGCAAAAAACGTTAATGGAAAGATTGACTTTGATATTGTCTCGAATCCTGAATTTTTGAGGGAGGGCTCTGCAATTGAGGATTTCATGAGGCCGAACAGAGTGGTGATCGGTGCAAACAGTTCTCAGGCGGTCGCTATTTTAAAAGACCTTTATAAACCCCTCTATCTTATCGAGACTCCCTTTGTTATCACCAATATTGAAACGGCAGAACTGATCAAATATGCTTCAAACTCTTTTCTTGCAACAAAAATCTCATTTATTAATGAGATGGCAAACCTCTGTGAAAAAGTTGGGGCCGATGTTCATATGGTCGCCAAAGGTATGGGATTCGATCAAAGGATCGGGCCGAAATTCCTTCATCCCGGGCCTGGATATGGTGGCTCTTGTCTCCCCAAGGATACCAACGCACTCCTCAAAATTGCAGAAGAGCACGGTGCGAAGCTCAGTATTGTTGGAGCGGCTGTTCAGGCCAATGAAAAACAGAGGAAGCAGATGGTTCAGAAGATCAGGGATGCGGTGGGAGTGCTGAAAGGGAAAACGGTTGCTATCCTTGGTCTTTCATTTAAGCCAAACACTGATGATATCCGTGATGCACCATCACTCTCTATCATTCAGGACCTCTTGAAAGAAAAGGTAAATATCAGGGCGTATGATCCGGTTTCAATGAAGGAGGCAGTTAAGATATTCCCTCAGGTTAAGTACTGCGAAGACCCGTATGATACGGTGAAAGGCGCTGATGCTGTTGCGATTCTGACAGAATGGAATCTGTTCAGGAATTTGGAACTTGAGAAAATCAGGAAACTCATGAAAGGGAATTACTTTTTTGATTTACGGAATGTCTATGATCCGCAGAGAGTGAGAGACAAAAGTTTTGAATACTATGGTGTGGGCAGATCATAGAATCATGATAGAATTATACTGTGAAGGTTATATCACAGAACAGAAAAGCATACCATGATTACCATGTTGAAGATACCTTAGAAGCAGGCATAGCCCTGTTGGGTACGGAGGTTAAGTCCCTCAGGGAAGGCAGGGCTAACCTGAAAGATAGTTACGTTATCCTGAAATCAGGCGAAGCGTTTCTCCTGAATTGCCATATCAGCCCTTACAGTCATGGCAACATCATGAACCATGACCCCCTCAGAACAAGGAAACTCCTCATGCACAGAAATGAGATAGACAGGCTACGCGGCAAAGTGGAAGGAAAGGGGTATACCCTCATTCCGCTCAAATTGTATTTCAAAGACTCCTTTGTTAAAGTTGAAATAGGACTTGCACGGGGCAAGAAACTTTTTGAAAAAAGAGATACAATAAAAGAGAGAGAGGCTAAACGAGAAATCGAGAAAGCCATGAAAAAAAGTAGACAGTAGACAGTATGTAGTAGACAGGATAAAGAAAAAGAAAATATTTTTTCCTGTCTACAGTCTACTATATACTGTCTACTTCGAAAGGGGGGCGAAAGGGCTCGACGGGGGTTACGAGGATCAGGTTGCATGTCGTGGTTCCGTCACCACGGAAAAAGGCGGAAAAAAACACAAACGCCAATAACGAACTGGCACTCGCTGCTTAATTAACTAAGCAGCCGCTGCCCTGAAATTGCCTGTGTTTCAGGTAACAGCGTCAAACAGCAGGCTGGCCTTGTGGAAATTCTCCCGGCCGCAGGGCAAGATTCAGGGAGATGGGATTTCGGGACGCCTGCCTGACGGCAGCCCGGGATCCGAGATGAAATAGTCAGGATACACATGTAGAAGCCTGAGAGTAGTACTTTCGGACGCGGGTTCAATTCCCGCCGCCTCCACCAAAAGTATGTACTTGCCCCGGTTGTCTGCAATCTCATTTCCAAATCTATTGCTTTGCTGATTTTTTTGCTATTATATCAAGGACATATGGATAACGGGAAACAAGAGGTTTTTTCGTCTGCACACAAGATACTTGGTCTTTTATTAGCCATATCGTTGCTGATAGCGGTTCCCATTGCCGCACAGAAAAAGAAGGTGATCCTGCTCAAATACAATAAACAGGACAGTCTTCTTCGTGTTGTATTTGAAGGTGAGGAAACATTTATCAACAAAATCAAGGTGACAACATCATCCTCGCAGATAAAAATGGAATTTCCGGAACCGTTTGACCTGAAATCCCAGAAAGATCTTCCTTTCGAAATCATACCCTCAGAAAAGCTGGTCATTATAAACCTGAAAGAAAAAGTTGAGATTAAGTTCTTCAGGCTTTCTGCTCCGGCAAGACTGGTGCTCGATATCCAGCAAAAGGAATCACACGCCGAAAAGCAGGCAGAGAAACAGACAGAGAAGCAACCTGAACAACAAACACCCAAGACCCAGGCGAGAGGTATTGTTATTGATGCCGGACATGGCGGCTATGATTTTGGCATACCCTATGGAAGTATTAATGAGAAGGATATCAACCTGTCCCTTTCCAGAGATTTAGGGGCTGCTTTGACGAAAAAGGCCAGAAAAGTTTTTCTCATCCGCAAGGCTGACCAGTATGTCTCGCTTTCCGAAAGAATTCATTACGTGAATCAGAAAGCACCGGATATCTTCATCAGCCTGCATGCTTCGATGTCGGAAAATTTTATCCTTTATGAACCCGCGTTCGATGAACAAGACGTAAATGACTATAGACTTTCTTCAAACCAGAGGAAGTATGCTGAAAAAAGCAAAGTATTGTCGGACAGCATCGAGAAAGCGATCAGGGATGCATTCAAAGATGACATTATTCGCAGGAGAATGCCCCTCCCTTTATTAAATTCAGTTGGAGCACCTTCTGTCTTTATCGAATATCCATCCCCCAAAATTGTTTCATATGACCAGCAGATGAAGACAAGGCTGGTTTATTCAATCATCCAGGGAATAACTGCATATGGTTTGTAAGAATCCGAACGTGCCTGAAGAAGAAGTTCTCAGTGACTCTTAAGCAAACATCCGGGATCCTTTTGCTTGTAGTGCTTTTTGTCGGAGGTATTGCCGGTGGCTATCTCTATTTCTCAAAGGTCATGCCCCGGGAAAAAGTTGCTACCGAGTTGATGGAACCCAGTATAAAGAGTGAGGACCTTTTATCTCTGAGGATCTATTATCCCGTCGGGGATCAACTGCAGATGGAAGAAAGACGACCCCCGAGAAGGACAGGGTCAACCGCCATTGCTGAAGCTACGGTGGATGAATATCTGAAAGGTTCTGCTGTAGCGACAATACCTTACTTGCCGCGAGGCGCGAGACTTCTTGGTATCTATAAAGGAACAGACGGGATGCTTTACATAGATCTTTCGGATGAGTTCAGGAGAAATTTTCAGGGTGACGTTTTTGCAGAATTTCTCCTGCTAAAAGGTTTGTACGAAAGCATCATTTCAAATGTTCAGGACATTCAGGATGTAAAAATCCTTATAGAAGGTAAGGAAACGGAGACGTTGGGTGGACATCTCTTTCTTCTCTACCCATTAAAGGATATGGTTTCCCATGAGCAGTGATATAAAGAATAGGCCAATCGGCATCTTTGACTCGGGAATCGGCGGGCTCACTGTTCTCAAGGAGATTTTGAGAGTGTTGCCGGATGAAAATACCATTTATCTCGGAGATACGGCGCGGGTCCCTTATGGGATCCGGTCTCCCGAAACGGTTATCCGCTATTCTTTTGAAAATACGAAATTCTTATCGTTCAAGGATATCAAAATACTTGTTATTGCCTGTAACACCGCATCATCCGTGAGCCTCGATGCTATCGAAAGCAGGGTTTCCATTCCTGTTGTCGGGGTGATAGAACCAGGAGCGAAGGCTGCGGTTATAGCTACACGGAACAAAAAGATTGGCGTGATCGGAACAGAAGCAACAATAAGGAGCAACGCATACACAAAAGCCATGAAGGCGATAGATGAAGGGATAGAGGTTTTTGGTCTCGCATGTCCATTGTTTGTGCCTCTCGTCGAGGAGGGGTGGACAGAAGGGCATATCGCTTCCATGGTTGCAGAAAAGTATCTTGCAGGCTTTAGAAATAAAGATATCGATACCGTCGTCCTTGGATGCACACACTATCCTTTACTGAAAAATGTAATTGCGGAAGTCCTGGGGAAAGGTGTGCGACTCATCGACTCAGCAATCGAGATTTCACAGGAAATCAGGGTAATCCTTGAGGATCTCGGGATGAAACGGGAAAAGAAAAGTCCTCCGTTCAGGGAATTTTATGTGACGGATTCCCCTGAGAGATTTTTGAACGTTGGAGAGAAGTTTCTTGGACGGCAGATTGAACACATTGAGAAGATTATAGTCGGTAATTAGAATGGAGGATTAATGAGACCTGATGGCAGGAATGAGAATGAAATCCGGAATGTCAAAATTCAGAGGAGTTTTATTGAAAATGCAGAAGGTTCTGTACTTATTTCGATCGGGAATACGCGGGTGATCTGCACAGCCTCCATCGAAGACAGGGTCCCTCCTTTTCTGAAAGATCAGAAAAGAGGATGGGTAACTGCTGAATATTCCATGCTTCCGAGGGCCACGCATACAAGGACGCTCAGGGAATCTACAACCGGGAGGATCAGCGGCAGAACTCATGAAATACAGAGGCTTATCGGCAGGGCTCTCCGCTCAGTTGTTGATCTCTCCGGATTAGGGGAACGGACGATCTGGATAGACTGTGATGTCCTTCAGGCAGACGGAGGCACGAGGACAGCATCGATCACCGGTGCTTTCATCTGTTTGTCGGACGCACTGCGGTACGCCCTCAGGAATGGACTTATCGAGAAATCTCCGTTAAAAGATTATCTTGCTGCCGTGAGTGTTGGCGTTGTACACGGAAAGCCCATGGTTGATCTCTGTTATGCGGAAGACTCTGTTGCAGAGGTGGACATGAATGTTGTTATGACAGGGAATGGCAGATTTGTTGAAATACAGGGGACCGCAGAGGGGGTGCCTTTTTCAAGAGACAGTCTTGATATGCTCATCAAGCTTGCTGAACAAGGTATCCATAATCTGATCGCAATCCAGAAGAAGTATATAGAGGAAGAGGTGATCAATTTCTGAAAAAGATTTCCGATATGCTACAATATTAGGAAGCCTCTTTATCCGGAATCCTTGATGCAAGGGTAAAGGGGCTTATTTTACTCATTATTTTTACCAAGAAAACATAAGGAATTATATCAGCAGTGAACAAATTGAACGCTTACAGAGGCTTATTGGTATGGCTCCTGATCGGGGTCATGATGATCCTGCTTTTCAATATCCTCGGAACGCCGAGAAAAGGTGATCAGGAGATGATATTCTCTGACTTCATGGGAAAGCTTGATGCCGATGAAATTTTAGAGGTTACCATTAAGGGCAGTGTCATAACCGGTCAGCTCAAAGACGGAAAAAAGTTCAAAACCTATGCTGCAGAATACCCGGATCTGGTACAGACATTAAGAGATCAGAATGTAAAAATAACCGTCAAACCCGAAGAACAGAATCCATGGTACTGGAACCTTTTCTTCTCCTGGGGTCCTATCATATTCCTTGTCGTTATATGGATATTCTTCATGAGGCAGATGCAGACAGGGGGGAACAAGGCACTCTCCTTTGGAAAGGCAAGGGCAAAGCTTGTTTCTGAAAAAGCGGTGAAGATAACGTTTGCCGATGTCGCCGGTATAGAAGAGGCAAAGGCGGAAGTGCAGGAGATTATTGATTTTCTGAAGGATCCCCAGAAGTTTCAAAAGCTCGGCGGCAAGATACCCAAGGGCGTCCTTTTGGTCGGTGCGCCCGGTACAGGGAAAACCCTTCTCGCACGGGCAATCGCCGGTGAAGCCGGCGTTCCGTTTTTTTCCATTTCGGGCTCTGATTTTGTGGAGATGTTTGTTGGAGTTGGTGCATCGAGGGTGAGGGACCTTTTCGATCAGGCAAAGAAAAATGCTCCCTGCATAATTTTTATTGATGAAATAGATGCTGTCGGCCGTCACAGAGGGGCAGGGCTTGGCGGTGGTCATGATGAGCGTGAACAAACCCTGAATCAGCTCCTTGTCGAGATGGATGGTTTTGAGGCGAATCAGGGAGTTATCATTATAGCCGCTACGAACAGACCTGATGTTCTTGACCCTGCACTCCTGAGGCCCGGCAGATTTGACCGGCAGGTGGTAGTACCTCAACCTGATGTGAAGGGAAGACTCGAAATCCTGAAAGTGCACACGAGAAATATTCCCGTTGACGAAAAGGTGAATCTCGATGAGATCGCCCGTGGCACCCCCGGTTTTTCCGGTGCAGACCTTGAAAACCTTGTCAATGAAGCTGCGTTGCTTGCTGCGAGGAATGCGAAAACAAAGGTAGAGAAGTCTGATTTTGAAGCAGCAAAGGACAAGGTTCTCATGGGAGTGGAAAGAAAAAGCATGATCATTAGTGAAGAAGAAAAAAAGAATACAGCCTATCATGAGGCGGGTCATTCACTTGTCGCTAAACTGACCCCGGGCACTGATCCTTTGCATAAAGTGAGCATCATTCCGAGAGGCAGGGCTTTGGGCGTTACACAACAGCTCCCGATAGACGATAAATATACCTATTCTAAAGATTACCTGTTGAAGGCTCTCTCGGTTCTGCTCGGAGGAAGGGCTGCTGAGGAGATCGCATTGAATCATATGACCACAGGCGCCGGGAATGACCTTGAGCGTGCGACAGACCTTGCACGGAAAATGGTAACAGAGTGGGGCATGTCTGAAAAACTTGGACCGCTCACCTTCGGCAAAAAAGACGAGCAGATCTTCCTTGGGAGGGAGATAGCCAGGCATAAGGATTACAGTGAAAAAACAGCAGTCGACATAGATGAAGAGGTCAAGAGAATCGTCATCGAAGCGTATGATACTTCAAAAAACCTTCTGACATTAAACCGGGACATTCTTGAGACATTTGCAAAAACACTCCTTGAAAAGGAGACCATGGATGGCCCTGAAATAGACGCACTCATACAGGAAGCGGAGTCAAAGAGGACCGTTGAGGTTTGAAGTGAAAGGATTACGAAAAAGCTAACCTGCGCGCGGTTTCTTGCGAGTCCGGATTGAGCGCCTTGTTATGCGCTTTTCCGCCTTTTTTTGTTTCTTATAGAAATGCAAAAACTCTCTCGGAGAATAAATTATAATTCCATGACATAGTTCGGCAGGAAAATGATTCTTATTCCCTGTGACAAGACATACCGTCTGACTTGCCATAGCAGTTTCAAGGAATATCTCATCGTCTTGATCGGGAAGCGAATTGGCTAAAGGAGACGTTGCTACTGTCTGCCCCCCGTGTGCAATATAGTCTAAGAGTGCCGTTACCTTTTCTCCTTCAAAATTAAACTTTGGACGGCGGAGCACCTCATCAAATTCAGTGAGAATACGGGCATTAAGAGAAAGTGTAATCTCGCCAGACGAAACCATGAGGATAATTTCTCCACAAGCTCCGAAGGGCGATAAAAGACCTGCCACAAGAACATTAGTATCGAGCACGATATTCATCGTGCCCGTTTCTTACGAACAGCCTTTATCTCGGCGTTGATTTCCTCCTTCGAAATTTTATCAGTTCCCTGCCGGGCGGATTTGCGCTGCAGAGAGATAACTGCCTCAACTGCACGCGCCTGACGGAATGCTGATAATGATTCCTCAAGGGTTGCTTCGGTTATCGCGGCAAGGATAGCTATGGGTCGACCATTGCTTGTAACAATCATTTCCCTTTCTTCCGGTAGATTCTTCCAGACCTGTGCTGATTTGCCTCTTAAATCTCTGACGCTTAAAAATTTCATGGGGTTGTCCTCCAACTCTGTGTACTCTATTGTGTACGCAATTGTCACCCATTGTCAATTCACATTTTAGGCATAACGTTGGCGATGTGGCGTAGGGGCAACCAGGCTGTGTGAAAAAGCGACAGGTTTTTTCCCTGTCGCCTCGAATTTTTTGTTGGGTAGTCTTGTCACTTCTTGAAATCATCAAAGAATTTATCATCAACATCATATGTCGTTCGCGGAATGAGGCCAAGCTCAAGGCGTTCAAACATTTGAATAAGTGCCTCGCCATCAACCAGTTCAATGGGCGGGACCCCGTCACGGCGAGCTTCCTTTTTTGCATCAAGAGTAAAAGTTCCTGTAGTAATCATGATCCCCTTGTCAGCCCGCCCCATCATTGCGCCTCTAAAGTCTCGAATCTGAGATGGCGTGACCGCGCCTTGATACCGTTTACACTGAAACAAAATATTGAAGCTTACAAAGGGATTTACTTGAAGAATGCCAACGCCATCAATTCCGCCGTCGCCGCTTTTGCCAGTAACAAACACCCGTTGGAAACCTGATTCACGCAAAAGTCGTTGACTCAGGCGCTCAAACCCATCTGGCGGCAAGGATTTAATTAGATTCAGCAGGGCCGCCTAAGCATATTCTATATTTGGAGGCATTATATTTTGGAGGCATTATATAAGGATATATATATCGAGTCAAGGCAACAGGGGCAAGGGAAATGAAATGTTATCAAGTAGACATTCAGTTTCTTGTGGCCGCAGCCTTTCTGCCTCGGTCGCTCCGGCGACTCGTCGACGAGAGCGGATTGTTGGGGCAATTGACTGGGCCAATCAACGCAGGCTGAAGCCTGCGGCTACAAAATTCCACCTTTTACTGAA
>JAGSYM010000003.1 GCA_018262395.1 Nitrospirota bacterium
TTCTATCGGTATCACGAATGAGGGCGGCAAAGTAGACATAAATACAACGTCTGAGTTAATATTAAGAAATTTATTGCTAAATCTCGGTTTGAATCTGGATGACGTTGATATTATTGTAGACTCGGTAATGGACTGGAAGGATTCAGACGACCTTCACCGGCTGCATGGCGTAGAAGATGACTATTATATGTCTTTGCCGAACCCTTATAAGGCAAAAAACGCCAACTTTGAAACACTGGAGGAACTCCTTCTGGTTAAAGGTATGACCCCTGAGATTCTTTATGGAGCTGATGGCAAAAAGGGGATTATTGATTTTCTTACCGTCAATTCAAAGATGACAAATATAAACATAAATGCTGCCCCCAAAGAGGTCTTATCAGCGATTCCCGGAATAACCCCTGAGCTTGCTGAGGCAATCATTACCATCAGGGAGGCTCAGGAGATACAGGATGTCCAGGGGATTCTTGGAGATAACTACTCCTTGGCATCCCCCTATATCGGTCTGGCAGGGACCAATGCATTCACCATTGAATCAGCAGGATATAAAGGCACTGAGAAGACCGGCTATACTATAAGGGCAACTGTTATTCCTGAAGGCACGAATAAATTTAAATACCTTTACTACAAAAGCCCGGTGGACATTACCATATGACTGGCATCACAGACGTTAAGAAAATAACTACTGCAGCTTCTGACCTGGGTGCAAAATTATACAGGATTTGGGGTCCCATACAAAGGGTCCTTACATTCAGCCCTGCAGATGAGATGATCGCCCCGGAGAACAACCTCTCCGTTTCCATAGATAAAGGAAACATATCTATAGCATATGGTTCAAGATTCCTTTCGAAAATAAGCATTGGGGGGATGAAACAATACTCTTTTGAAGAAGACATCTATCCACAGCCAGAAGACCTTTTATCTTCCCTGTCGTTAGCCGTCAATGAGTTCAGTATCTCAAAAGCAGACATAACCCTGAGCATTCCAAAGGCATGGACGATCATCAGAACAGTTGATTTTCCTTCTACGGTAAAAGAAAATCTTCCGGACGTTATCTCATACGAGCTTGACAGACTGACTCCCTTTTCTGCTGCAGAGGCGGTTTTTGATTTCAGAGTGCTGGAGGACAATGTGGACCGCGTAGCCCTCTTGCTTATGGCAGCCAAAACTGACCAGATAAGACCATATATAGATCTCCTGAATGAAAACGGCTTTGCCGTCAGCAAGATAACAGTCAATCTTTCAGCTATAGGCTCCTTGCTAAGATATATGGACAAGAAGTCAGATGCCCTTTTTGTGGAAATAGGCATCAAAGGATATGAAGGCGGCTTGTTCAGCAATGGATTGCCGGCTCACAATTTTTCAGGTACACTGACGGGGCTTGATGAAAAAACAAAAATAGAGCTGATATGCAAAGATATAAAGTCCCTGCTAAATATGTCTAGAAATAAAGGCGGAACTCCGCGGATCTTTGCCCTTTTCAAAGACAAAAGTGCTGACCTAATGGGGCTGCTAACCTCAGGACTGGATATGCCTGTAAGCGTTATGGGGGAAACGGATATAAGGCTGAATTTACCACTGCCGCATATGGGAATGAATGCTGCTGCTGCTGGAGCCGTTATACAGTCATTAGAGCCGGAAGCAAACGGACTGAACCTGTTAAAAAAAGGGCGCCACGAAAAACAGAAAACGCCCGTTGCGCTGACAATACTCCTGATGCTTACAATCTTATCCATCTGGATTTTTTATTTGATCGCGCCTCTTAAAATCGAAGAAAAAAGGCTGCAGGAAATATCCGGTCAGATCCTGCTTAAGAAAGAAGAGGCAAAAAAGGTTGAGGCCCTCAAAAAAGAGGCTGAATCTATAAGTGAAAAGATCACTGCAATAGATAATTTCAAGCATGACAGGGTCATGACCATGGATGTCCTCAGGGAACTCACGTCAATTCTTCCCAAAAATGCCTGGCTATCAAGGGCCAGGATCGCATCTTCATCAGTAGATATCGAAGGTTATGCAGGCAAGGCAACAGAGCTTTTGCCTAAACTGGAAGCTTCGAAATATTTCAGGAAGGTTGAATTTTCATCGCCAATCATGAGAGACACAAGAATGACTGCCGAGAAGTTCAATATAAAGATGGAAATCGAAGCCACAAAAAACAATGAAACCGAGAACATAAAGAATGAAAAGAAATAAGACACTTTTTTTTGCTGTCCCCCTGATGCTCATCCTGGTCTTCCTCGTCGTATACCAGTATGGATATCTGGGAATAAGAGCTGAAACAGCGTCTGTAAAAGAGGAACAGGACATCAAACTTAATCTGCTCCAAAAATATATGACCCTCATAGCAGACAAACCCCTTATAGAAGAGCAGATCAGCTCATTAAAAGCCGAAAGTAGGGCTGATGACGCAAAACTTATTCAAGGGCAGACCCCTTCCCTTGCGGCGGCGACCCTCCAGGAAATTATCACAGGGATAATTGTTGAGAAGGGGGGCACAATATCGAGCCAGAGGGTAAGTGCACCTGAAGATCTGGGCAGGTTCAAAGTTATAACCGTCAGCATAGATGCCATCCTGCCGGATACGGCCGCCCTAAGCGAAGTCTTATTTTCAATAGAAACACGCACACCTTATCTCATTGTAAAAGAGCTTGATACAAGGGTGAGAAATATCAGGTTGCCAAAAGACCTTATAGCAAAAATAGATATATCTGCATTAACAGGCGGTCAATAATATGGGCAGGGCACGGTACTTACTTAGCAATATCAATCTTATCAATATAATACTGACCGGGGCTCTCATTTTTCTTCTTAATTATATGCTGCTGCCTTTTTTGAACAAGAGCATGCAATTCTCTCTCCCTGTGATAAAAAAGCATGAGGGGATTGACTCCGGCAGCAAAAAAAAACCGGAGCAGACAAAGACGCCGTCTCCTTTGGACTTTATGGTCATAACAGAGCAGAACCTTTTTCATCCCGAGAGAAAAATACCCGCTGAAGTAAAGGAGGCGCAGCCCCTCCCAAAACCTGATTTTGTGCTCTATGGAACTCTGATATCAGATGACACAAATATCGCTTACATGGAAGACAAAAAATCGCCTAACAGCACGCCTGGGAGGGAAAAAAGACAGACCCCCCTGAAACAGGGAGATTCGATGAGCGGCTTTACCCTGAAAGAGTTAAGCGAGGATCGGGTAATCATGGCAAGGGGTGAAGAGCGGTTGACTGTTTTTCTGATTGATACGCAAAAACCGAAGCAAAGGGGTGTGACCGCTCCGACTCCTTCGACCGTTGCCAAGGGCAACCAGTTGGAATCTCAAGCAACCCCTTCTCAGGCGGTGGCTCCTCAGGCGCCTTCTCAACAGACAACTGCACCGGCTCAGCCACCTGGAGAAACAGCTCGAAAGGTTCCTCCTGCTGAAGCCAGGGAATCCACAAGACAGAAATTTCTGGATTTATTCAAAGGCGGATTGAGAAGGTAGTCTGTTATTTAAAAATTAATCAGACATGATGGAAAGACAGGAGCAAGACAGCTTTTCTGTCTTACTTCTGTCTTTCTCGCAAAGGCTTAGAAGCTTACTAAGGACAAATAAACCAACTCGCGCCGAGGTCATCAGAACAGTAGAGAAATCCATCCCAGGTCAGATACATCTGAGAATAATAGAGAGACGGCAAGCCGTCAACGTCGATGGCTGTTGCGTATGTATTACCATCAGCAGCATAAGTGATTATCACACTATCGATACCGTCAAACTCATAATACGGAATAAAATCCATGAAGTCGCCGTTAGGGAAAGCAGTTGACTCAATAGCCTCGCTCGTCTGAGCAACAGCAAAAATCATCAGTACAGCTACAAAGATAAGAGGTAATATTTTTTTCATTTTTAATCTCCTTGTTTTGTTATTTTTCAACAGATCTGTCCTTCTGAAAGAAGACAAACCCGAAAATCAGGGAAAAACGTTCACCACCTTTCATTACCAAATCTCATATATATCTCTATATTTAGTATCGCAATTTTCTTAGTTCTTTTCAATAAAAAAGATTTTTTAATCCTGAAAAAAAGCCTTTGACTGCAAAGGACACAAAGAACAAGCAGAAATTTCCTGAGAAACCCCGCAATGGTGAGTTACGTTCCCATTTCAGGTCCTTTCTTAGGGCGCTTTACTTGAGCAAACGGCCGTTTTTAGATCGGGTGGTTACCATGAGAGAAGATTTGAATCTTTAACTCATCGCGGGAAGTCCTTGTACGACAGGTAATCGCAAATTCCTTCGAAATCAGCATCTTTCTCGACCATATAGAACGCTTCATAATAACCCTCTTTCTGCACAAAGATGGAGCGCTGTGCGTTAAGTCCGAGGGCAGCATGGGCATATATTTCGGGTTTCCCGTAAAGACTTGTGCGATAATTGAGAATTGTCTTTCTCTTCAGGTCAGCCACACCCGTAATGTCTACAAGATAATTGAACCTCAGAGTCGAATAGACCTCGTAAAAGGCCAGCTTGAAAGTCTGAAAATCGTTCAATAATCTCATCGCAATCCGGGATGTTGCTATATGGTCGACGTGATAGTCAATGGGCGAAGGTGAAAGGACCAGGTCCGGCTTTATTTGCTCTATTATCCCGGATAACTTCCCGTAGATACTTTTTTTGTGCATATTAATCTCCCCATCAGGGAAATCAAGGAACAGCCTTTCTCCGAACCCGAGTATCCCGGCGGCCCTCACTGCCTCTTCCTTCCGCTTTTCAGCGATCTCATACGAAGGGTCCCCGTACAACCTCTCGCCACTGGTCAGGAAAATGATTGATGAGGAGACATCCTTATTGAGTATTTGCAGAAGTGTCCCTGCACACCCTAGCGCTTCATCATCGGGATGGGGTGCAAAAACCATTATTTTTTTTACTTCAGGAAAACCGAGGTTAAAAATGATTTCTCCTTATTATGTGGACTTTTACATCAGTATTTTTTAAACTACTTCCGATAATGCTGCCAAATGAGCCGACAAATGACTTCTTTGACAAGCGACCTTTTCCTCTAGATAGTGATCTGGAAACGATCCGCTGTCCCCTATGCGGTTCCGGCAGCACGTCTATTATACATATTCGCAAACCTTTTCAGATAGTCCTATGCAAAGACTGCGGCCTTTCGTATCTTAACCCGAGATTGAAGGAGCATGTTATGCACAGTGTATACGAGGTGCGCGAATACTTTTCTGCCGGAGATATGACCGGCTACAGAGATTACACTTTCCAGGAAAAAAGTCTCCGAATCACGTTTCGGAGCTTTCTAGCAAAGTTAAAGAGGCTGGGTTTTGCCTCAGGCAGATTATTAGAAGTCGGCTGCGGGTACGGATATTTTCTTGACGAGGCTAGAGACTTTTTTCCTTCCCTGTTCGGGACCGAACTCTCCTCCGAAGCGGCTAGTCTGGCACAAAAGCTGCCCGCAGTTAGCATCTGGACAGGCGATATAAACTCTCTGCCGATGGGTTGGAGCAATTTTGATGTTGTAGTCGCTATCAATGTGATCGAGCACATTTATTCGCCTCTTGAATTTCTCATCTCTCTGAAACAGAGATTACGAAGTGACGGAAGGATAGTGTTGGCTACACCTGATTTTGGCAGTTACTGGCCTAAAATCCTTGGAGACAAGTGGCCTTCTTTCAAAATCCCTGAACATGTAGTGTTTTACAATACAAAAAACCTCAGACTCCTTCTTGAAAGAGCTGGATTTAGAAATTTCCAGGAGATCCCTTTCCGACACTTCTTCCCACTCGGTTTAATAGCCGGCAAGTTTGGGAAAAATATTCGTGGCAGATTAGGACAAATTCCTGTTGCAATACCGAAAACAATGATCGCGTTGTCAGCTCAAAAATGAGCTATACTATTATGAGCTATACTATTAAAAAATGGACAATGTAGAAATATCAATCGTTATTCCAGTATATAATGAAGCGAATACTTTGACAAGAAGTCTTCCGGAGATAGGAAGTTTTGTTCGAGGCACCGGGTTCTCGTATGAAATAATCGTAATCGATGACGGTTCAAGAGACGGCACGTGGGATATCCTCCGCACTATTTCTCATAAAGACCAAAAGGTAAGTGCCATCAAACTCAGCAGAAACTTTGGAAAAGAATCAGCCATAGCTGCTGGGCTGGAATTTGCTTCCGGCAGCGCCGTTATTATCATGGATGGCGATCTCCAGCACCCGCCCGAAATCATACCAGAAATGATTCGCTTGTGGAAACAAGAAGGGGTCGATATAGTTGAGGCAGTCAAGGCTGACAGGGGCAGCGAGCATATCTCTTCAAAGATAGGGGCGAAATTATTCTATTGGCTGATGAATCACCTTTCTGAGCTCGATCTTGACAACTCTTCAGATTTCAAACTCCTTGACCGCCAGGTCGTTACCGCACACAACAAACTTCCCGAAAGCTCCAGGTTTTTCCGTGGAATCGTGTCATGGCTCGGCTTCAAAAAAGCGCAGATACCTTTTTCTGTTAAAGACAGAATATCCGGCAGATCGCGATGGTCAATCTTTAGACTTGTCAAACTCGCAATCAATGCTTCTACATCGTTTTCTTCGCTTCCACTACATATCATAACCTATCTGGGGATAATAACATTTGGGATAAGTATAGTCCTGGGGATTCAGACCCTGTCTATGAAATTTTCCGGGGCCGCAGTAAGTGGTTTTACTACGGTCATCCTTCTCCTGCTCTTTATAGGGAGCGTTCTCATGTTGAGCCTCGGGATCATCGGGCTCTACATTAGCAGAATCTTCGAAGAGGTAAAGAGACGGCCCGTCTTCATCATTGAGAAAGCCTTAAACATGGAGAAGCGATAATCCTCCGTTGTGTTGCGTAAAGCAAGCCTTCAGCCTATTGTATGCAGAAGGCTTTATATTGACCTGCCTGTGCACATCTAAACCATTAAAGTTTATCGCACAACGGTGGTGTGATCATTTATGTGGACGCTCCCACGTAACTGCTGGAGCAGAGGGGGAGATCGTAAAATAGGGTGAATAAGTTATCCACCCTTCTGTTGATTCGTAGCGAATCCTGAACAGTGCATCTTCGCTGAGAAGTACCCTATACCGCCCTGAAGGAAGCACATTCACCCTGCCGGAGGCATCCCGGAAGATGAAAGAATACTGGCCGCTCCCGTAAGGCCCAATGGCCCATGTTACGAAAGGGCGAGAGTACTCAATATTAACGCGCAGGGGTGCGTCGTTTCTGACCGTGCTGCAATACCTCTCGCGTATGCTGGGCATAGATGCAGTAACATCTACCATGGCCTTGTCCCGTTGAGAGTAGCTCCAAATCCGTCTTCCTTCGATCGGGTTCTCACACAGAAACACATCATCCAGGAACCACGCTTTTCTCTTTGCCGCAAGATTATAGTAGTCCTTGAGCAAGAAAATCGCCGCAAAATCAGTCACCGGGTTTCGCACGACATCTCCATCCCGAAGGTTGACGGCAAAGAACTGCCCCTCCACGCTCTTCTGCCTCGAGAGCGCCAGAGTGTGGCTCCAGGAGGTCCTGTTGTGAGAAAAGAAGTAAAAAATCGTTACAGCCATTACCACCATGCCGAGGATGCGCATAGGCGGCCCACCTCGCAATAGGCGCTCGAAGGCAGTGGTGAGCGCAAGGACGCATACGACCCATATTGCAAGTACATAGCGTGGGACGACTGCGATCGACGGCATGACGGTGATCAATGAGACATACACAAAAAAAACGGGAAGAAACACCAGGAGTCCGGCCCACAGGACGAAGAGGGCCGTCTTCTGGCTTTTCAGAACAATTCCGGAAGCGACGGCGAGAATGCTCATCACAATTATCTGGTCCGCCAGGGAAGCAGAAGCGAAGATAAGACCTCCGACCCTTCTAAAAAACTCGGGCAAGACAGAAGAGAGTTCCCTGAACTGTAGCCCTCCTCCATACCCTCCAATGGACGCACCCAGCATCCATGTCCTCCAAAAGACAAACGCGAAAAAGACGGTGAGACCTCTTTTGCCGACATCGCCCCCAAATAGAAGATTGCTGAAATTATTACCCAACCACTCCTGCCTCTGGAGAGGGCCCTTTGGAAAGCGTATACCGAAAGTAACGAAAAAAACAGTCCTTCCACATAGTGTTTCGTCATGAGCTCCTGCGATATCGTTGCCAAAGGCAGGCCCAGCAAGAACAAAAAAGCACCAAAGAGGGAAACTGGCCCTGAACACCTTCCTCGCAGAATCACATACAACATACCACTGCACAACCAGATGGAAAGGAGGTGGTGGAGATAGAACATCCCGGGATTTAGGCCGAAAAAGGCAAGGTCGATGTCATAAGACAGCGTCACGAGTGGAGTAAAATTGGAGGGGGACAGTTCCTGCCATATTCCCGGGACGAAGAAATAATTCCACGGGCTGTGTTTAAGTGCATGCCTGAGGATCGAAGGGTCATCGTTCATCCACCATAATTTAGTTACAGGACCATAGAGCGCACAGACAGCAGCGAGGAGAAGAACCCAGAAAAGAACGTCCGATCTGCGGGATATAAACGCGCCAGTTTTGTTCGTCAACATCTTATGGTCTTGTCCATTGAAACAACACTTGAATTAGAGTCTGTCCATAAACTCTCGATTTTCTGATTTATGGGGATGAGCCCGGCCCGAGAGTCCTGATATTTTTCGAGATTTCGCACTTTATCTTCCATGATCCTGGCTTGTGCTGATATTTTTTATGAGTTCGGATTCCCGAAAGACTTGTGCGGAGAGACACGGCTATCGCTTCCACCTGAGATGCCCCCTATCCGATTAAATTTCCAGTTGCAGTAAAAGGCGAGTACATAACCCAACCTTGTGGAGACGAATAACGGAGGTTTTTCTGAAATATTTATTGCTCCGTCGAGAGATGCTATTCTGTCTGTTTTCATTTCGAGCATCCACCAAATATTGCCATAATAGCATACTGATGGAGGCAGAATCAAACCTGCTTCTGCCTTTCCTGCCACATCCGCCAATCGCCTTATCCAGCCGTGAACTCGAGAGAAACGGGACTTGAGTTCAACATTTTGCTTCAAGGTAACAGACTTGCCATCCCAGGCCAAAGCCCCCTTCTTGGGTGCTGTCACACAGAAAACCGTATCAAGAGTATTTCTGAGGCCCAAGCTCATAACCTTCCGGCTTGCCAGTGCATTATGGCTTTTGAACTATAAAGAACAAGTGTGTTATATTGAGAGCTAATCCTGTTTAAGCTGATCCAGCGAATGTAGTGAGGAAAACGCACTTGAGATATGTAAAAGAAATCCTGCAATCACCTTTTGATATATTAAAAAACCTTTTTCTCTATCATAACATACTGTTGCAGATGGTATTTAGAGAGATTAAAGGAAAGTTTGCGGGATCCGTAGGGGGGTTGTTCTGGAACTTTGCTCATCCTCTTTTGATGCTCGGAGTATATATTTTTGTATTTGTCTACATATTCAAACTCAGGATTGGTCCTTCATCAGGAGCAGGCACGTCTGCAATCTATCTCATGGCGGGCCTCTTCCCATGGATGATTGTTGCTGAGGGTCTTTCAAGAGGCACCACATCGCTTATTGAGAATGCTAGTCTTATCCAAAAAACTTCCTTCCCTACCGAGATATTAACCGCGAAGGCAGTTCTCGCGCCCTTGTTCAGCCAGGGGGTAGCAATTTTACTGCTGGCGTTGTACAAAATCATCTTTTCAGGTTCCTTTGAGATTATATTTTTTCTACCTCTCGTCATCTTTATTCAGTTTTTTTTTACGCTTGGAATGGCATTTCTCACTGCAGCTGCCACAGTTTTTTTCAGGGATGTCGCACAGCTTGTACAGATCGTGATCAATATCTGGATCTATGTGACCCCAATCCTTTACCCGCTGATCATGCTGCCGGAATGGGCAAAAAAAGTAATGTATTTCAACCCGCTATACCCCTTTATCGAGACCTATCAGTCTCTCTTCGTACGGGGAGAACCTGAAAGCCTGCAGATGTTTATCTATGCCAGTATATGGGCAGTTCTCTTCTTTGTTTCAGGGGCTTTCATATTTAATAAGCTGAAAGATGAGTTCGCAGACTGGCTATGACATCTATCGAAGCTCGAGGCATCAGGAAAGTTTATAAAATTTATAAATCTCCCGGGGACAGGCTGAAGGAGATTGTGCTGAGAAGACCCCACCATGCCGAGTTTGTCGCCCTCGACAATATCAGCTTTTCTGTTTCAAAAGGCGAAACATTCGGGATCATTGGAGAAAACGGGGCTGGAAAAAGTACGCTTTTGAAAATCATGGCAAAGACTCTGAAACAAAGTTCCGGGAATCTCATAATTAACGGACGTTCGGCTGCGTTACTTGAACTTGGAGCCGGCTTTAATCCGGAATTTACCGGGGAAGAGAACATCTATCTTAATGCCTACCTCATGGGACTATCAAAGGCTGATATCGAGGAGAATAAGGCCCGCATCATCGATTTCTCTGAGCTGGGAGACTTTATCAAGCGGCCGGTAAAAACCTATTCGTCAGGTATGCATGTAAGGTTGGCTTTCTCGATTGCAATCTGTGTTAATCCCGAAATTCTGATCATCGATGAAGCTTTATCTGTCGGGGATCAGCATTTTCAGAAAAAATGCATAGACAGGATGATGCAGTTTAAAAATGAAGGGAAAACAATATTTTTCTGCAGCCATTCACTTTATCTTGTGCAGGAACTCTGTAACAGGTCAATGTGGTTAAAAAACGGCAAAATGGAGAGGTACGGAAACACATCCAAGGTAATCAATGCATATAATGACTGGGTAAGGGCGAAAGAGGCAGGGATGAATTCAGCGGATGAAGCATTGAAGGCCGCTGAAGAGAAGGGCAAGGAGAAGCCAGCCTGGATTGAGGATGTGAAACTTACCGATAAAGGAGGGTATGAGACAACCGTTTTTGAGAGCGGTCAGCCAGCGCTCCTGAGAATACGTATCCGAAAAACTGCAAGTGCAAATCTCATCAGAGGACACATTGGAATCGGAATAAACCGGAATGATGAGGAGACGATCTACGGGGTTACTACCAAGCTCGATGGTATAGAGCCCATCAGCTTTTATGACGGCCAGGAGTTTACCATAAAGTTCCCGAGCTTTCCTCTGCTTGCAGGGCAGTATTACGTTTTAGTTGTCCTGGCCGACGATCACGCCCTGCACCCCTATGATTTTTACAGGACAAAAATATTTTCAGTTGAAAATCTTTTCGGAGACCTCGGGATAGTAAGATTGGAACATTCATGGGAATTGGGCAGGTAAACAATGCGCCGTTAATGTATGGGTAGACCGCTGTCTGCAACCAGCATACCCCAAAAAACGGATTTCATGCGTCGGCACGGCCCTGTCCTGTTTCCATTTTGGACAACAATTCTGTCATATTGATTCTAAACTCTTAACAGAAAGGAACAGCATGCGTGTCCTCAAGAGCCTTTTTTCGAACAGACTCGCTCATTCTTCCGAAGGGGCATCACCGGCAAGGGAAGGATCTCTGTACAACGTACCGGAATATGATCCGATCCTATACGGTTTGGCTTCTCCCCAATACCATCGCTTGAAATTGGGTGAAAACAACTTATTTTCCGGCTGCGTGCTGGCCCTCGGCAATAAGTCTGTAAGAGGTCTTGCCGTCTTCTCCAACGGCAAGTTGATCGGCACCTTCCCTGTCGACAGTCCGCGCGAAGACATCGCCGCTACATTTCCTCATCTCGCGGGTGCAAAGAGATGCGGATTCGATTTTGAATTGCTTGTGGAACCTGCCTACGGAGATTTGATTTTCGACATTATTTTTGACGATGGTTCAAGAGAATTTTTCTTCAAATATGATCTTTCCTTATTGAAGCTAATGTCCGGCAAGTTTGCGGCGATGCAACACACCATAGACGGCATCAAGCTTCCTGACGGAGACTTGATCTTCATGACTCAGGGGCATCGGGATGTCAATGCCTATGCCAACTCAATTATTCCCTTTATCGTCAATGTTAGGCGTTATTTGGAGCATTGCGGAATCGACATTGAGGGTCTCAGAACCATCCTTGATTTTGGCTGCGGATCCGGAAGGGCACTCGTCGGCTGGTATGCAGATGATCCCGGAAGGAAATTGTTGGGGTGCGACATCAATGATGAGCTGGTATCATGGGCGAAGAAGAACCTGCCCAAAGCTATCACATTCGACAGGACTTTCATGGAGCCTCCTCTGCCTTACGCGGGAAGTTCCGTTGACATGGTTGAGCTCATTTCCGTATTTACGCATCTGTTGTTGGACACTCAGAAACGCTGGATCCGGGAATTTCAAAGGATTCTGAAGCCAGGCGGGTATCTTCTGGTGACATTGCAAGGAGAGGCATATGTGCGGTTGTTCGGCAGCGGAAGTGAGGATTTTAAGCGGTCAGGGTACTTCGAAAACAGCGGCGCTACCGAGGGTTCCAACGGCATCGGCACCTATCATGCTTTAGGGTTTGTGAAAAACCTCTTCGACGGCTTCGAGGTCATCGGATATTTTTCTGAAGGGAAGATAAGAGGCGAGCGGGTTTTGTTCCAAATCGCTTCCCAGCAGGATGTGTATCTGCTTCGCCTCAGAGACTGACGTCGGGTAAAGGGAAGAAGCGGGAAGCGCCTTCCTGCGCCTCGCGTGTGTATATAGATGGCTAGAACCATTGTTGGCGGCAGTTAATATATAGGCATCTTTCATTCCTGCATAACCCGTATATAACTGTCCGAATCAGACAATGCGTAGCATTTTTCGCGGAGCCTCATGGGCCGGAATGGGTCATTTTGCTTACGCTTCTATTGCTGTGAAGTGTCTTAAATGCTATAATAAATACCTTGGAAATGCTTGCTTTATAACAAGCAAGAGGTATCGCTATAAGACCTTTGTATAATTTTCTATCCCTCCTAAGTAGTGCTATTTTTGCACCTGGTGGGTGAATTTACAGGTCAACTATGATCCGGAGAATGCTGCATACCATAAATTTTCATTAATGCCATAGAGTACGGGAGAACCCGAATGCATCAAGGAGAAATGGAGATAACGGAAACAGCTTCGTATATCCCTGAACGCCTAATAAGCAATAATGAGCCGCGAACCTGATCTCACTGAAAGACATCGCAGGGTATCCCAATCCACAATAAATATATGAATACAGTTTTTTTATCAGGCAGTTCCGGTTTAATTTGTAAAGTTATGAATACCATTACGGACGGAATTTTTCAATGAAACTAAGTTTTGCGGTATGTGTGTCTGATACAGAAATACTTGCTGCCAACCTAATGCTCTCCCCCTGTCTGACCCATGACTCTGATCATCAACTCATTCTTGTGCATAATTGCCGCAATGCCGCTGAAGGGTTCAATCGGGGGATGACATTAGCCAGCGGAGATATTATTGTTTTCGTGCATCAGGATGTTTTTTTGCCCGCGGGATGGGACAAGCGTTTCATTTCCGGCTTTGTGGAGGCCCGTAATCAGATGTCTGCGGAGGTAGTGGGAGTCTACGGCCTGAGCGCACCAAAAGGCGGAGGAAAACCATTGCAGCTGGGGATGGTGAATGACCGGGGAAAGTGGCTGCGAGGAACAATGCCACTTCCCGCCCGGGCGCAAAGCCTGGATGAGTTGCTGTTCGCTGTCCCCAAGGGTAGCAGCCTGAAGCTCGATCCTGACCTTGGCTTCGACCTTTACGCAATCGATCTGGTTTTGCAGGCTGAGGCGAGAGGTGGCTGCGGTGCGGTCGTTGAGGCCCCATGCGAGCACCGGTCATCGCTCCCGCGAGCCAAGATTCCGCGCTCAACAATAGAGCGATTCAGGAAGTCGGCTCTGGCCTTCGAACAGAAATGGGCGTCTCGTCTTCCACTTGAGACACCTTGTATAAAGTTCGATGCGTCCCGTCCGGTTGCTGAAAGGATTGAGGAAATAATAAGGGAAGTTGGCAGTAGTGACTAAAATCCAAAGAAATATGGTCCGTTTGCTTGATCGCACTATAATGTGGGGCGAATTCACCCTGTTTCTGCCGTTATTAGCGCGCCTGCCCCTTCGCCTTGGTTACCGTTTGGCAGCCTGGCGGGGGGCCCTGAACTGGGTGTTTGACCGGGAATGGCGTTCCATTTCCATCGGACAGCGCTATATCCGTAATGCTACCGGCCAGGCAATGGAGCAAATTGTCCCGGATCTGCCGGCGACCGAGACCAGAAGACTGACGCGTCGGCGCTTTGAAACAAATTCGAGAGAGGAATTCGAAGCGTATTTGATAATGAATGACAGAATGCGGGAATTGAGCTTTTCGATTCATGGTCTGGAGCCCGTGAGAAAACAAGCAGTTCGGGGCCGGGGCGTAGTCCTGCTCACAATGCATTTCGACAGCTTTATATTTGGCATTGTATCGCTCGGCATGACCGGTCTCGTAGTAAATGCCATGAGCTCGGACGTTGTCGAAAATCCGTTAGTTAGCGGCTGTGTACGTCGTTTTTTTTCCGAAAAATACCGTAGCATGGAGCGCTATCTGAATGGCGGCAAGATCGTTCATGTTGAGAAGAATCTGCGTTTTTTTTACCAGGCGCTTCTTAAGGGTGAGTGTGTAGTTGTTCTGGCGGATTTGCCGGCGTCGGGCGAAAAAGATCATCCAATGTGGATGCAATTCCTGGGGCGCGAGCGCTCTTTTTTGTCTGGGGCGTTCCGCTTGGCCCGAAGGACAGAAAGTTCACTGGCGGGCTTTGTCTGCCAATGGGAAGGAGGGAACAAGTACACTGTCACTTTGTCTGAGTGTGTCCTCCCGGGGGAAGTGAGCGAGGCGTCGTACCATCGCGTGTATGACTTTCTTGACGCAGCCATCCGGCGCAAACCGGAGCGCTGGTGGGCATCCGATCTGTTGCGTACTTTCGAGACCCGATGAGATACACTATTTTCATAAATTTCCCCGGTCTGGCGACATCGGATGAATTTGCCTTCGGGATTCGCCTTCTGGCGAAAATGCTGCCGTCAGTTCACTGGGTGACCGGCAACAGCCGGAGCTTCGAGGAATTCTGGCAGTCACAGGAATCGACGGCAAAGAAGTTGACCGGGGCGGTGGTGCTGCTACATTCCCCTTACATTGTTCCCGGCAAGGACTGCCTTGAACGGCTGGCATCGGCTCTTGATAGTTCCGGAACTGAAGCTGTTTTGCCTGTAGACCCTCGCGGCTGGGGACTGGATGGCACAGCCGCTGATTATGCCACTCTGCGAGGATTCGAGCGCTTCTCTGCAAAATTGGCAGGCGCTGGACAGCATCTCCTCCCGTATGACGGCCGTGTGCCTATCATGCAAATGATACCTGCGGAAAGGCTTCGCCGGATCACCCCTGAAAACTGGCTTAAGGTACTGACCCCTCCGGCCTCGTCGCTGCTGGTGAGCGACGCCATCATCCACCCCTACCATGAGTATTATGCCGGTGACAGAAGCGAGATATTAGGCGTCCTGCCGCCCGGTATAGGCAGACTGCTTGATGTAGGCGGGGGCGAGGGAAATTTCGCTGCCTTGGCAAAGCAGCATCTGCAATGTGAAGCCCATGTAGTTGAAATGAATGCAGAAGCCGCCGCCCTGGCCGCAGGTAAAGTGGACCGGGTCTGGGTGGGTGATTTTTTGTCCCTGATAATCGAAGAGCGGTACGACTGCGTCACCCTGCTCGACGTAATTGAACATGGGGCAGACCCTGCCGGCGTGCTGCGTCGGGCCGCTGAGTTATTGGTGCCGGGAGGAAGTGTTATAGCATCAATCCCGAATGTTGGCCACTGGACGGTGGTGGCGGACTTGCTGGAAGGACGATGGGACTATCTGCCAGTGGGGATTGCCTGCTGGACACATCTCCGCTTCTTCACTCTCCAGACAATAAAGGATATCTTTCACGATGCGGGACTTAAGGTGCTATTGGCTAAGCCGCTCCCAATGCCGGCCCCATTACCGATGAAAAAAGCTCTGAACGGCTTAGCCGGGACAGGTCTTTCTCTGGAATGGGAAAGCCTGGATGCTTATGCATATCACGTGGTGGCATGCCGGGTGGCCTGATTTTGCTATATAGGCAGTAAATATTTATTATGTTCTGTTATTATATACGTACAACAAGCTAAGCAAGCATTAAGGAGAGAGTAGTGTCGAACAAGATTGTTTTCGCATTCCATGCAACAGACTACGAGTATAACATGGGAATAGGGTTTCTCTCGGCATTTCTGCGACAAAACGGGGTAGAAACTGATCTTGTGATTTATCGCAAAATCCCCGGCAAACCAAGTGACTCCCCTGAGGCTGTAGCTTCTTCGATACTCTCAAAAAACCCCACCATTGTTGCCTTTTCGGTGATGACCTTTAGCTGGCCTCAAATCGACAAGGTGATAACACTTCTGAGGGATATTGGGTTCACTGGCCTCGTCGTCGTGGGGGGGCACCATGCAGTCGTATCCCCTGAAAATGTTCTTCTTCATCCCGGAGTCGATGCAGTATGCGTAGGAGAAGGCGAACTGCCGCTTCTGGAACTGGCGCGAAACTATGACGGAACGAATCTGAGCTCCCTACCGCCTGTTTTGGGAATGGTTTATAAAGGCGAAGATACCGCGGATCTCATAAATAAACGATGGCTGGTTGAAAGGCTGGAAGACTATCCATACATTGATTATGGCCTCTTTGAGGCTGAAGGCACTGAATCGCTCTCTGATAAATCCATGGGCTCCTTGTCTGTTGGGGGTATTTATTCACTCCAGCTTATTACCGGCCGCGGATGTCCTTACAAATGCACCTACTGCGGCAATAGTGCCTTGCTGGACTATTACGGAGGAGTGAAGAAATTCCTGAGAAAATACTCTGCTGAGTCCGCAGTGAAAAACATAAAGAATATAACTCAGAGGTTCAAACCTCAGTTTATCGAATTTGTGGATGAAACCTTCACGCTTGATAAAAGGTGGGTCGAGGAGTTCTGCAGTATCTTTAAGGAGGAGGTCAGACTTCCCTTTACACTCATGAGCAGAATTGATATCATGGATGATCATATTGTATCGGTATTGGCGGATGCAGGTGCCAAGCTGGTCTTCTTCGGTCTCGAAAGCGGGGATGAAGAATATCGGAGCAAGTACCTGAACAGGAAGATGTCCAACAAAACCATTATCGAAGGTGCAAAAATACTCAAAAAACATGGAGTGAAGGTTGTGACATTCAATATATTCGGAATGCCTTTCGAAACTAAGGAGAACTTAAAAAAGACTTTTGATCTGAATTCTGCCATAGAACCGGACGCTGCCATCCCTTTTATCTACCAGATTATTCCTGCAACGGAGCTTGCCAGGATCGCGTATGATAATAACATGGTTCGGGTGCGTCCTGATGACAGATGGGACCTTTGTTCGCCGTCACTCGACACCGCAGAACTGCCTGCCTCATTTGTGGTTGAGCAGACAGATAGGTTTCGGGCCCGGTTTTCGAATCCCGAAAAAGTACAAGCCCTTTACGATAAGCTGCGGATTATAGCCAATCCTCTTCATGATTAAGGCGTGATTTCTGCAATAATCGTCAACTACCACTCTGCCCAAATCATAAAAAAAGCTGTCGAATCAATAATAAGTGATAATGAAACGATTGAGGTCTTTGTCGTTGACAATACCGCAACAGCTGATGAGCGGCGCATGCTAGCTGATCTGCTGCCAGACAGCGTTCACCTCATCTTCAACGAAACAAATGAGGGCTTTGCACGAGCATGCAACAAAGCCTACGCCTTATCCTCTGGACAGTATATCCTATTGCTCAACCCTGATGCGTATTTTTTCCCCGGTTCCATCAGAATTCTAAAAGAATTTCTGGATGATAATCCTTCGACTGGGGCAGTGGGCCCACGTATCTTCTGGGACAGGGATAAGACTTTTTTCCTCCCGCCAAGTTTATTCCCTTCGGCCCTAAGTCGGTTGTGCGGACAGACAGCGAGGGCATCCAAAACTCTCGGCAGAATCCATTCCCTATTCTACAGAAGGCGTTCTGTGCTCGCTTGGAAGACCTCTACCCCTGTCAGACAGATGGCTTTGTCCGGGGGGCATGTCATGCTGAGACGCTCAGCTGTTGATCAATGCGGAGGGCTTTTTGATAATAATTTTTTCATGTATTACGAAGACTCTGATCTTATGCTCAGACTGCGCAGGGCAGGATACCTGCTTTATATCCACCCTGATGCAGAGGTTGTCCATAGCTATACCCATGAAAAGGCCAAGAGTGATCTTATGACACATGCGAGCAACTACTATTTCAGAAAGAATTTTGACCAAAGCTTTCTTTTAAGGATCGCGGGGAAGATGTCTGAGATGCTGACAAATGTGTCGCCGGCATATAAAATGCGCGCGGGGCAATTCGCCACCCCCCTGAAGATTATGATTCCGAATAAGTATCAGGACCGCTGGCTCGTAGAATGGAGTCCGTCTCCGGACTTTTTTCCGTCTGCAGGTTGCTTTGGAATGGGACCTGAATTTAATTTTCCTGCTGAGTTGTGGGATTTCTTAGAACCAGGTGCATATTATATAAGGATTTCATCGCAACATCCTGTTGTTTTTTCAGCCTTTTACCTTTCATGGGAAAAAGTCTGAACATGTTATTATTATTATCAGAGTCCGACCCTAATATAGATCTTTTCTTTAAGTAAAGGAATGTTCTGTCATGGATAATATAAAAGAACTGCCGCAGCCCTTCGGTTTTTATCGCTATATACTTAAGGCAGACCACCTCCATTTCGGCCTTTGGCCTGCAGAAAGCCCTGGACTATCTTTTGAGTCAGCACAGGAAAACATGTTCAGCCATCTCCTGTCGTTTTTTCCTCCGGCACCCGCGGCAATCCTCGATGTCGGCTGCGGCCTTGGATATGCGGCTTTCCTTTTGTCCAGTAAAGGTTATTCGGTTACCGCTATAGCCCCATCCAGCGAGTTAATAGAATACGCCCGGAAGGAATATGGAAACAGCGGCGTCCGTTTTGAAGCACTCGGATTCTTTGATGAAGATAAAATAGTCTTTGAGTCAGGACGCTACGATGTTATTTTTTTCCAGGAATCTGTACAGTATCTGAGGCCGCTTGATAGCGTCATCAGGAAGGCAAGAGACCTTCTGAAAGACAACGGTCTTATCATAATCGGAGACGAAGTAAGTTACGCTGCTGACGTTAAATCCCAGACAGCTGTGCACCCTGCTGTCGACTTCACCGTAGCCCTTTCCGAAAACGGATTCCGTATAACAGAAAACGGGAAAATAGGAAAAAACGTAATCCCCACCTGCGAATTTATCATACGAGAGTTTACAAAAAATGCAGAAGCTATAATTTCAGCATTCCCCGGGGATAGGACAAGGGAAGAACTCTCTTTTTTCCTTGAAGGCTGGAAGAAACAGAAGGAGTGGTATGAGAGCGCTAAATTCGGGTACGAGATATTTGTTGCAAAGAAAGACTCCTTTTTCATACGCCCGTATTCCACTGGCGATGAGCGAGCAATCCTTCCCATGTTTAATGAGGTATTTAAAGTCAACAGAACCCCTGATCATTGGCTCTGGAAATTCAGGGACAACCCCTATGGGTCTTACAAGATCTCATTGGCATTTACAGAAAACAGCAGGCTGGTTGCGCATTATGCCGGATATACTGCACCCTTTCATTCAACTGTAGATGGGATGAAGAGCTTTCTTTCCTATCAGATTGGCGATACCATGACAAGCCCCAGCGTAAGAAATATAGGGCTCGGCAAAACCGGTCTTCTTGCGAGGACTGCTAACCACTTTTACGCGAAATTTTGTAAAGATACCATTCCTTTTATTTATGGTTTTAATACAGGCCATATAAAGAAGCTTGGTATGCGGTATCTCGGTTATTCCTACATAGACCCGGTTACCTTCTGGACCAAAGATCTCTCTAAGACATCCTTTATAACACCTTCTTTTATAAGGAGATTTTTTGGAGGTTACTCGGTGGAAGAGGTCGGGTCCCTTTCAGAGGAATGGACCCTTTTTTTTGAGAACGTTTGCGACAATTACAAATTCCTTGTTCGACGTGATGCGAAGTATCTCACATGGAGATATCTGAACTGTCCCGACAAAGTCCACAGGATTTTTGAAGTCCGCAAGAGGGGCCGGTTAGTTGGCTGGAGCGTCTTTGCGTCGCAGGAAAAGAAAATCATCTGGGGTGATGCTCTTTTTGACAGACATTTCCCCGAAGCACCCCAATATCTCCTCAACTCACTCTTTGTTAATGAGTTTTCCGGCAGAGAGTCTGTGGAGGGCTGGTTTTCCAGACATCCTGACTGGTGGAGCCGGCAACTTGAAGGACTGGGGTTTCAGATGGCCCCCGAACCGAACAGCCTTGTGCCATGCTTTGTTGTCTTTGATGACCCTTCTATCATCGAGACGCTCCGGAATTATTTCTATTACACTATGGGCGATAGCGATCTTTTTTAACAATCAGGATTTGTACTAACAACGGATGAAATATTTGAGGTGTAACAAACTCCCTTGCTGCAGGGACTGAGTTTATCGAATGATGGTTCCCACCACGACACGCGTGGTGGGAAGAGAATATTGCGGTTTCCTGGCTTCGAAATTCAGACTAAACCAGATAACCCCGGGGACAGCGACCTCTATTGATTAGGCTTCAGGGCTCTCCTGAAAACAGCTCTGTCTGGAAAGATTCAGAAGGCCTTCCCTATTTTTTCTCGAGAAAGACTTCAGGATATATTTCTGCCCCTGCGTCCTTCATCGCCTTTTGCACAAATTCCTCTTTCCGCGACTTTTTAAACTCGGCAAGGACCTTTTCCCTCACCTTATCTCTGACTTTTTCAAATGGTTCAAGTAATGGCTCATTCCTCTCATCGACCTTTATAAGATGAAATCCAAGCTTGGTCTCAACCATATCACTGACTTCACCTGCCCTCAGAGAAAAGATAACTCTGTCTAATTCAGGCGTTACACGGCCTTTTTGAATAAGGCCCATATCACCGCCCCTGGTTTTGGTGTCTGTATCCTCGGATATCTCGGAGGCAAGCTTTGAAAATTCTTCTCCGGCCTTGATCCTCTTTAATACATCAGCGATTTTTTCCCTTGCCTTGGCCTTTTCCTCTGTTGTAGAGGACTTATCAACCCTGATGAGTATCTGGCTTGCCCGCGCAGTTTCGGGGATCTTAAATTCAGCCTCTCGGGTCTTGTAATAGAGCTTCATGTCTTCTTCAGTCACCTCTATTTTTTCAATAACTTCTCTCTTTATATATTCCGCAGTCAGAAACTCATTCACAAGAATCTCCAACTGGTCTTTTATGAAAGTCTTCTTATCAAACCCCTTTTCCCGCGCGATCGCTGAAATCACCCGTCCAATGACTATCCTCGTGAGTAATGACACTTTGAACTGAGGGTTTTGCTCCATGAGCCTTTGCTTGTCGGGGTCCTGGTAGCTGACAATCCGCATGATGTAGGACTGCATGATCTTCTCATCGCCTATCTTTGCTGCCGCCTTGTCCTCAAGCGCGAAAGAGTTGCAGGGCAAAGAGAGCATAACTACTGCCCATGCTGAAAATCCAAATATCTTCTGACGTAAATTCATATCAATAAGCTCCTCCATGTTGTTTTTAGTGTTTACTGTGTTCAAACTTCAACGTGCTTTTTTTCTTCAGGGGCAGGCAATGACTGTCACAAAAAAAAGGAGAAGTCCTCGCATGAATTGATCGCTTCTCCATCCTTCACTCTGTATCTAATGCTTGTCAATATCTGTGTTCGAAATCAGCTTGAGCAGCTAGTAACAATAGACCTCCAACCTCCAATCGGTGTAACGTTTATCGGAGTCATTCACAACAGCCAGATAGTAGGTCTTATTAGGTATGGCTTTATCATCCCCGGCCCCGATATTCAGAAAAAACTCTTCATCACCTCCGCT
>JAGSYM010000089.1 GCA_018262395.1 Nitrospirota bacterium
CCTGAATTGCCTGCATCAAAGATCCCCACCACCGTCCAGTCCCGCATGCCAAAACGCAGGGATTCGCCAATGCCTCCTCCCTCAAAGCGCTGTGAAATACTTGCTCCTGCAATGATTTCTGCAGAGCCGGTTCTCGGCATACGGCCTTGAACGAGTTTGACCTGAGGCCGCAGAATTATTGATTTCTCTTCGATACCCCGGATTACAATGTTCGATGGTTTATCCGTCCCCCGCTTCGGCAAAGCGATTAGTACTACCAGTTCCTTAGCCGCAAGCCGTTTCCCGTCACTGCCCAAGGCAATTTCAGGCTGGGTTTCTATGATCGATGCCTGCAGCCTCTCAACACCGCTCTGCACCTCGGACTCAGAGGCCTTTCGTATGACGACGACGTTGTCATACGATCCTGTCTGCACAAGGGTTTTTTGCAGGCCCTGGGCAAGCATCAGCACAGCAGCAAAAACAAAAACAACAAGAGCCATGCCTGAGACTGTAAGAATAGTTGTGAGTCGTCGTATCCATAAATTGCGGAGGCTGTAAGAGAACGGTATCTTCACTACCCTATCCTCCTCAGCCCGTCGGCTATCCTCATTCTCACGGCACGCCATGTGGGAAAGGCTGCTGCTGAGATACCAATGAGGCAGGCAGCCGCTATATCAAGGTAGATTGTTTCACGCTCAACATTGAATATGGGGAAATATGTGCTCAGTTGTTGTGCAAATACCTTTGCTGCGGGGAATGTGAGAAGAATCCCTATTGCAGCACCCGTCATGGTAATGAAGAGGGACTCGCCAAATATGAGGCCGGCAACATGGAACCCCCCAAAGCCAAGTGTTTTGAACACTGCATATTCTCCAATTCTCTCACGTGCTGTCATGGCCATTGTATTGGCGACAACCGCCATGATGATCAGAATGATCACATACGATACAAGCTGAATCGTAATAAGTATTGCTTCTGTCATCGAGATAAAACCAAGATTGAAAGCCTTCTCCGTCTCAGTAAGGGTCTCGGCAAGGGAATTCCTGAACATTTTGTCAATTCTCACCGAAACATCGGCAGCAAGATTCGGGTTCCTGACCTCGACCATATACCATCCGACCTGATCGGCACGTCCCGGAGAAGTCTTTTTCATTGTTTCATTCAGATATTCCCAGTGGAAGAAAAAAGCGGTCTCATCGACATTCTGATCCCTTCCCCTGTAAATTCCGCGGATAATGAATTCCCAGTTGCCCGGGAAGATTGTTCCCCTCAGAGTGACGGCATCCCCGATCTTCCAGCCATACCTGTCCGCCAGTTTTCTTCCTGCTACAGCAGATTTCCGGTCTCTGAGAAAAGCTGCTTTCTGATCAGGAGGTATGATGATTTCAGGATATATGGCAAGGTAATGTTCCGGTTCCATCGCATAGTTAGCGAAAAAATGCTTTTCGTCTATATAGATCCCTCCGAACCAGCTCCCGTAGGAGACTGATTTAACCCCTTCGACCTGACGAATTTTTTCCTTGTAGGAAAGCGGCAACGGGAAAATGAGGGATATGGCATTCCGTGTGACGAGCCTGCTTGCAGAGGATGCCTCGACTCCGGCATACCACGCACTGACCACAGTCCTCAGTAAGCCAAACGCAAGGATTGCAATGGAAACACCGAGAACCGTTAAGAATGTCCTGAGTTTATGGCGGAAGGAATTCTTAAAAATCAGCCTGAGGACGTGCATTCAGGACACCCTTGTCAAGATGTTTAATCAGATGAGCCATCCGGGCAGCCCTGGGATCATGGGTCACCATGATGATCGTTTTTCCGAGCTCATGCACGAGGCGCTCCATGAGCTCAAGGACCTCAATCGCAGAGACCCTGTCAAGGTCTCCGGTCGGCTCATCTGCAACCAGAATGCTCGGGTCTGTGACAATAGCACGGGCAATGGCTACACGCTGTTGTTGACCGCCTGAGAGCTGGCCTGGATAGTGAGCCACGCGGTCCGTAAGATTGACGACGCCCAGCGCCATCTCAGCATGCACCCGGCGCTCTCCTTTGGAGAGTCCTGTTATGAGCAGGGGAAGCTCGACGTTTTCAAAAGCGGTGAGCACCGGTATGAGATTGTAAAACTGAAAGATAAATCCCACATTCGACGCACGCCACAGAGCAAGCTCATTTTCAGAGAGGGCGGTAATATCAATTCCTCCAACTCTGATGATGCCGCTGTCCGCCTTGTCGATACCCGCGATCAGGTTCAGAAGAGTCGTTTTTCCCGAACCGGAAGGGCCCATGAGAGCAAGGAATTCACTCTCCTCAATGTCCAGTGAAATATCAGTCAGCACGGGAAGAATCTGATCCCCGCGCCGGTATGATTTATACAGATTTTTTATTTCGACGATAACAGGCTTGCCGGTCATTACTTCTCTACTATCTTGATCTTTGCCCTGTCTTTCATTCTTTCGGGAGGTTTTATGACAACGGTATCTCCGGCTTTTACGCCCTGCAAGACCTCTATCATCTCACCAAGCTTCTCACCGGTTGTTATGGGCGTTTTGATAACTCTGTCTTCTTTGATAAGGAATACTATTGACCTTCCGTCCCTGGTGAGGATTGCTGAAGGGTTAAGTGCGGTCCGCGGTTTTTCCTCATCGGGCTTCACCTCCCGCGAGAGAAAAGCGACTTTTGCGCTCATTTCCGGCAAAACCCGGCTATCTTTCTCTAAGAATCTGACTTTCACCATAATTGTTGCTTTTGTCCTGTCAGCGGTCGGCACAATCATATGAACTTTCCCGCGGAAGCGTGAATCGGGCAGGGCATCGAGGTGGATCTCGCATGGTTGTCCGCTTTTCACCATCTGAAGGTTGGATTCAGACACATCAACCTCCACCTGGAGAGAATCCATATCAGCAATCGTCACGACAGCAGCCTTTGCTTCAGCGGCAGCGCCGATCGGTGTCACGATATCACCGATATCAGCATCCTTGGTCAGGACCACGGCATTAAAGGGAGCACGGATTAACGTATATTCAACCGCAACCTCAGCGCCCCTGAGCACTGCCGTGCTCGCTTTTACCGCTGCTTCTGCTGCTCCTACAGATGCAGATGCCTTCTTGTAGCGTGCCTCCGACGCATCATATTCGGACTGAGAAACGAATCCCTGGCCGATGAGATCTTTATTTCTGTTGAATGAGAGTGTTGCATCATGCAATTCTGCTTTCATCTGCTCAAGATTCTGCCGTGAAGCGTTGAGGTTTGCCTCAGCCTGATTCCGTGCAGCAAGGACATCCTCATTTTCCAGCAGTGCTATAACCTGCCCCGCGGTAACCCTGCTGCCTTCCTCAACAGAGAGCGAAATAAGGCGGCCAGTCACTTTTGAAGCGACTGCAGCCTTGCGCTGCGCCACAACATACCCGCTTGCGTTCAGGAGGGTAAACCCCTGTGACGGATACATTTGAGACACATGTGCGGCTTCCACTTTGATAGCAGGAGAAAAAACCCCCTGCAGAGAGAGAACAATCAATGCGATCGCAGCTGCCGTCACAATACCCCAGTAGAGATATTTTTTCCGTTTTACCGGTCGATAGATCGATGCAGTTTTGTCTATTTTGAGTTGTGAGAGATCCTGATCCGGCATGAATGGAAACTCCTTCTCCTCGTCCTTTGGATGTTCCTGAGTAAATCATAGTCGAGACCCCCTGCTACATTCACAACAGAGGTCTCGCAATCTCGTCATTCCCGCGCAAGCGGGAATCCATGTTTTCCAAGGCGTTACGTGGACCCCCGCTTTCGCGGGGGTGACAGACTCTTCGGGAACTTGCCTATTCAAAGACAGGTTCTTTGATACTATTTCAGCCGCGATTCAACCGAAGACCAGTTGATGTTCTTGAAAAACGCAGCGATGTAATCTGCCCTCTTGAGACCGTAATCAATCATAAAGGCATGCTCAAATACATCCATGATAAGAAGCGGGGTGCATCCCGCAGGATGCGATACATCATGCTCATTGATCCAGAAGTTAATCAGTTTCCCGTTCTGCATGTCCTGATACAGCACTACCCACCCAATGCCCCGCATGGCACCTGTTGCCTTGAAATCCTTTTCCCATGCCTCATAGCTTCCAAAATCAGCTTCCATCTTCTTTGCCAGCTTCCCATTTTTATCAATCGGAGCTTTTCCCCCAAGATTTTCAAAATAATATTCGTGGAGCCTCATGCCATTGAATTCCCAGCCGAGCCGCCTCTTCAGTTCTGCAAACTCCGGCGTTCCCGCTTTATCTGCCTTCAGCATCTGATCGAGCGAATCGAGAACCTTGTTGGTGTTTGTGACGTATCCCTGATAAAGGGTAAAATGATTTTTAAGAAGGGTCTCGCTAAACCCCTCCATCCCGATAAGCTTTGCGTAATCCTTTGCTGTGTAAGCCATAATTTTCTCCTCCTTTTTTGTTTGTGCTGCTGACAGCATAGTATTTGTGAGAACAAGGGCTATTCCACCCACCGTTGCTATTTTCATGAATTCACGCCTGTCCATCATAATCGAACCTCACTTTTTTTATTGTATCCGATTTATAACGACGAGTGCTGCATCAAAATCCGGCAGATTGGTAATTTCTGGAACTATTTCCCGGTATTGAACGATATCCTTTTTATCAACCACAAAAACCGCCCGCGCAAGAAGCCTTAGTTCTTTGATGAGAACCCCGTAAGCGTTCCCAAATGATGCATCTCTGTGGTCCGAGAAGGCCTTCACCCTTTCTATCCCCGCAGCCGTACAGAAACGGGAAATGGCAAATGGCAAATCCATACTCACATTCACAACGACTATATCTTCTCGAAGATGCGATGCTTCCTGGTTGAAGCGCCTTGCCTGCATATCGCAGACAGGCGTATCGAGTGATGGCGTAACACTGATTACTTTCGTCTTTCCGTAAAAATCTTTTAATCTGAATTCCTTCAGTTCACCGTCAAGCAGAACAAAATCAGGGGCCTTATCCCCAATTTTCAGTTCCGGACCAATCAGGGTAAGGGGATTTCCTTGGAATGTAATTATGCCTTTTCTCTCATTCATATCTCAATCTCCTTGCAAAAGTAGTTTGAATAAACCATTGATGAATGAAATAATTGGTCATTCCCCGACTTGGTCGGGGAATCCAGTTTTTTAATATTTTCTGGATTGTCCGGTCAAGTCCGATGCGGATCTCCGCGAGGAGTCGCTTCGACCGGACAATGACAAAAAAAGAGTTCACGGATATCAATTGAATAAAACTTTCTTTCAGATCAGCTATTTCTTTGCCCAGTTCCCGCTGGAATCCTGAATCCACCATCCTTTCTTTGCTGAGTCCCTTCTAATCGATGCAAATTGTTCGGTTGCCTGCGGCATCACCTGATTCAGATTTGCTTCGTTTTCCGGGAGCCTGTTTATCCGGATAATTGCCTTTGTCATGCCCTTTATGACGGCTTTTCTGTTCTGGTTTTCCATATCTATGAGCTTCTGGTCCTGAGGTGTCACATTCCCCTCTCTCACGACGAGCAACCCGTTCTTTCCTTCTCCAACTGATCCGCTCCCCCGCAGTCTGTCAATGTCAGCAATCCTAACAC
>JAGSYM010000090.1 GCA_018262395.1 Nitrospirota bacterium
AAAGTGCTAAATCTAAAGAAGATCTCTTGAGGCTTGCGGATGAAGCTATGTACAGGGTTAAATATCAAACAAGAAACGGAGTTTATGCTATAGTATAAAGTATGGCACTATTCAATTATGCAACAAAAGAAATAACTCTTAAAATTGTCTACTATGGCCCTGGATTAAGTGGCAAAACAACTAATATTCAAAATCTCCATTCAGTCCTGAACTCCGAAAATAAAGGGAAGTTGCTTTCTCTTGCAACAGAATCAGACAGGACTCTTTTCTTTGACTTTCTTCCTATTGAATTGGGGAAAATAAAAGAATTTTCAATACGGTTTCAGCTTTATACTGTGCCGGGTCAAGTCCGGTATAATGCAACAAGAAAAGTTGTTCTAAAGGGTGCTGACGCCGTTGTTTTTGTTGCTGATTCACAGAGGGAGATGAGAGATCAAAATATTGAGAGTTTTGAAAATATGAGAGATAATCTCATTTCTAATAATATTAATCCCGATGAAATTCCCATAGTTCTGCAATTTAACAAAAGAGACCTGAAGAATCTTCTGACAGTCGATGAACTCAATGCCGACCTCAATTTAAATAGCGTTCATAATGTCGTTGAAGCAGAGGCTATTAATGGTAAGGGAGTGAAAGATACCTTTCAACTTATTACCAGACTGGTGCTAAAGGATATATCCAGAAAACACAAGATCGAGATTCAGCCCGCTCCGTTACAGGAGGAGGCAAAACAGGAAGAAAAAATTGTACATACCCAAATGGCAGAGACTGAATCATTCCATACTGATGCTGAAGTTAAGATAACTGAACCTTCCAGTCCTGCACAAGAAGAAGAATTAGAGATTATTGAACCAAAATATGAAGCAGAAGAAAGACTTGAAGAAAAAAGATTTTTTGAAAAGACTGACTCCGAGGTGGAAACAGCATTAAAGACGGGATATGAAAGCAAAAAGGATGTTCACAAGCTCGACTCGAGAGAAATTTTTGAAGAAGAGCCTCCTGTAATACCGGATGCTAAAACAAAAGAGCCTTTCACTGATATCACAAAATTAATGAAAGAGTATGAAATTGACAGAGATGCTTACAGACGGAAATCCCGAGAAATTTTTGAAGAAAAGCCCCCTGTAATATCAGATGATATAAAGGAGGCTCCCGCTGATGTAGCAATGTTGAAGACAGGGTATGAAATCGAAAAGGATGCTTACATGGAAGCATCTCGAAAAATTATTGAAAAAGAAGTTCCTGTAATATCAGATGCCAAAATAAAAGAGGTTCCCGCTGATGTATCAATATTGAATGCCATGATTTTAGATTTAAAAAGCTCATTAGCTTCTCTTAAGGAAGATGTGTTTGAAATAAAGAACAGCTTGAGTGAAATTAATGCAAATATTGCCTCTGGCGAGGATAAGCATATTAAAGAGCTCAGGAAAGAGATGCGAGATTTACATGGGTATTTAGAGGATATTTCTTCTGTATTACGTGATCTTAAAATAAAGAAAAGCTGGTTCAGATTATAAAACAGATTTTTTTGCACCTGCCGGATTATTTCTTGCATGTCCATATCTCCGTGTTGAAGTCAGAATGCGTTAGTCAGTCTCGATAACTCTTCACGCTATTGAACGAAAAGTCAGAATCTAAGGGGGAAACAGATGGAAGCTGTCGGAAAACAACTGGAGACTATATTGATGCATTACGAGCAAAAGGATTACGTCAGCGCCGAAAAGCTGTTGGATAACTTGCTGCTTTCTCACCCGAATTTTCATCGTGCATGGTTTCTGAAGGGTGTGGTCCTTGAGGAGACAGGGAAAAAGGACCAAGCCGCTAAATATTACGATAAGGCCGGCAATTGCTTCACCCTCTGGTTCCGTCTGGCTATGCAGCTTCAGGAGGTCGATCCCCAAAGGGCCATGGTGTATTTTGACAGAGTAAGCGAGATGGACAAAAAAAATAATATGATATGGTTCTATAAGGGAATGGTCTCTGAAAAGCTGGGCAATATTGAAGAAGCAAGACGCTGCTTCAGAAATCTCTCTCCGCTGCGAGAATTTTTTTCCCGCATTGTTATACCGTCAGGGTTTATGATATTTCTTATTATCGGAACTGTCATGATGATCAAAAGTGGCGAAACAGCTCTTTCTTTAATTGTATTAGCATCAGCGGTCTTTTGCATGTTCTGGCTGAAACGGGATGCCGGACAGGCTGTGCAGATGCTGATCAAAAAAAAACAGTACAGGTAGCGGCATTTTGAGGAAATTCTGCTAAACCAACTGGAGTAACCCCCTCTGCTGCACCAAACGCATAAAAAAGGAGAGATCTCAATCCCCCCCTGGGTTCATAAAATCATCGCACACCAAACGATAATCTTCAAATGACAAATCTCAAGTATCGAATGCTGGGCGCGGGTCAAATGAAGCGATTTCCCACGTAAGAGAAGCTGGAGGGGGAGCATCACCTGCGGAAATATTTCAGGCTATTTTATCCTCTTCGATATAGCCTTGAACTCATCTGTACCTGCCTTCTCCAGTAGTTGAAATAATACGGTTTCCGTACAGGTAATCACAGCTCCCGCATCTCTCATAAATTCAGCGCCGGCAGTGAAGTTGTCCGGGGTTCTCGAACAGGTCGCATCTTTTACTACATGGACCTGGTAGCCTGTCCTCAGAAGGTCGATCACTGTCTGGAGGACGCAAACATGTGTCTCCATGCCTGCAAGTATCACTTTCTTCCTGCCCAGAGCCTCAAGGCTATTATGGAAAGACCTTTCCCTGCAGCAGCTGAATGTAACTTTTTTCAAAGGTTCATACGGCTGCAACGCTTCCCTGATTTCATTGATCGTCGGACCAAGCCCTTTGGGATACTGTTCGTTCAGCAGCACGGGAACATTCAGTAATTTAGAGATTTCTATCAGGTGGAGGCAGTTGTCGACGACCTTCTGTCTATCAGGCATTACAGCCGCCAGCCTCTCCTGAATATCCACAATTACCAGTACAACCTCATTTTTGTCTAATAGAAATTTATCCATCTTTACCTCGCACCAATGGTAGAAGTTTTAAATTCAATCCCAGTTATTCTACCAGAGACACTGCAATGTATTCGAGAGAATTCGTTGTAATATGCCGGCTGATCAGAGGTTAAAGAGCTATATAAGAGGAAATAGTCCTCCCGCTATGGGAAAGCAGGAGGGTATAAGGTCAGTGCAAAAGCACGTAAACAGCCGCACCGCTAATATAGCCGATTAAGGCAAGAAGACTGATCCTTCGAACATACCAGAAGAACTCAATTTTCTCGATGCCCACGGCGGCAACGCCCGCGGCTGACCCGATAATCAGGATTGAACCACCAGTACCCGCCGCGTAAGCGAGGAACTCCCAGAGAAACGAATCCTGTGGGAACTCAGTCATGGAATACATTCCCATTGATGCGGCAACAAGCGGTACGTTGTCCACAACAGCACTGACAAGTCCAAAGATGGAAACGATAATTGCCTGGTTGCCCACCGCCGTGTCAAGCCATTGAGCAAGCGAAGCCAGGATGTGGGTATGTTCAAGCGTAGCCACTGCCAGCAGGATCCCGATGAAAAAAACCAGCGACGACATATCGATCCTTTGAAGTGCCGACACAAGCGTCAGGTGCTCCTTATCTTCGATTTCTTTATTGCGGTGGATCAGCTCTCCGACCAGCCAGAGGAGCCCGAGACCGAACAAAATGGCCATAAACGGGGGCAAATGGGTCAAGGTCTTGAAGACAGGAACGGCGCAGAGTATGCTGATCCCTGCAAAGAACATGAAACTCTTTTCAAAGGAGGTTGTCCCGCACTTGCCGTTGTTTCCCCCTGCCTTGTCCTGGCAGACAATAGTCTTTCCGCGAAGCATATAGCTGATGACCGCTAACGGCACCAGCAAATTTACTGCTGAAGGGATAAAGACCCCCTTGATGACCTCGAGTGGGGTGATCTGCCCTCCGATCCAGAGCATGGTGGTGGTCACATCGCCTATGGGAGACCATGCGCCGCCGGCGTTGGCGGCAATGACTATGATCCCCGCGAAGAACAACCTATCCTCTCTCTGACGCAGCAACTTCCGGGTCAGGGACATCATTATGATGGTTGTGGTGAGATTGTCAAGCACAGCGCTCAAAAAGAAAGTGACGAATCCGATCAGCCACAGCAGGGTTGTCATTTTTGTCGTTTTTATCTTGTCGGTGATGACGTCAAAGCCGTCATGAGCATCGACCACCTCAACAATCGTCATCGCGCCCATAAGGAAGAATACGATCTGCGCAGTTGTTGACAGCGATTCGTTTAATTGTTCGGTGACATGGCCTGTGAAAACAGCATAGATGGTCCATAAAAGACCAGCTCCAACTAAAGCAGGCGCACTCTTATTGACCTTTAGCGTATGCTCTAAAGCGATTGCAGCGTAGGTTATCACGAAAACAATAATCAGCAATACATTCATAGTCTACAGTACTTTTCGGGTTTATTCCTCCCATCGTATTGTTCAGATAGCACATTAAAGCGCAGGGCGAAAGTGTCAGAAAAACCCTTTTTTTTCCAACAGATAAATCACTACCAACAGCCAAAAAAGAAGGGCAGGTATTACGCCTGCCCTTCAATTCATCTCATCATTTCCTTAGCTCGAAATTATAATCTCTCTTTTACAAGATTCTCAACAACCGCCGGATCCGCAAGGGTTGATGTGTCTCCCAGTTCCTCTACCTGACCCCAGGCGATCTTGCGAAGAATTCTCCTCATTATCTTGCCGCTTCTTGTCTTAGGCAGACCAGGAGCAAACTGAAGTTTGTCAGGAGTCGCAATTGGCCCTATAACAGTCCTGACATGCCCTATCAGTATTTTCTTTAATTCATCAGTAGGCGTCTGCCCATCTTTTAAAGTCACATAGACATAAATACCCTCGCCTTTTATTTCGTGAGGGAAACCAACGACCGCAGCCTCGGCAACTGCTTCATGACTTACCAGCGCTGATTCGACCTCTGCAGTGCCGAGTCTGTGCCCCGAGATATTGATGACATCATCTATCCTTCCCATAAGCCAGTAATCTCCGTCTTCATCGACTCTCGCACCATCCCCTGTAAGGTATTTTCCGGGGAACCTTGAAAAGTACACTTCTTTTATTCTCTTGTTTTCAGGGTCTCCATATGTGCCTCTAAGCATTCCCGGCCATGGTTTTTCGATCACGAGATAACCGCCTTCATTTGGTCCAGCAGGGGATCCATTTTCTTTCAAGACAACAGGGACTACGCCAGGAAAAGGACGGTTTGCAGAACCTGGCTTTAACGTCATAGCGCCGGGAAGAGGGGTTATGAGAATTCCGCCTGTCTCTGTCTGCCACCATGTGTCTACTATAGGAAGTTTTTCTTTTCCTACATGGATGTGATACCACATCCATGCCTCAGGGTTTATAGGCTCACCGACTGTGCCAAGCACGCGCAGTGAAGACACGTCATGTTTGTTAACATAGCCCTCCCCTTCCCTCATCAAGGCCCTGATAGCAGTTGG
>JAGSYM010000091.1 GCA_018262395.1 Nitrospirota bacterium
TATCTGCTTCCAGTGAGAAACAGGGGAATCCTCAGCGGGTTCTATCCTTAATATCTTTGCCCCGCTCATTGTCTGTTCGACAACCTTATTCAGAAGAGCACTGGGATCAGCAGGTTTGCCTTCCTCCGGATAGGCATTTCCGGCAATAGCGAGACAGAAAATCACAACAGCAATCATACATCTAAGCATGTTTTTTCCTCCTCATTGTTTTAGAACTTATCTCAAAATTCATTTTCATTATCTATCCGCACCAGTCGTCATTCCCGCGCAGGCGGGAATCCATGTTCAGCGCTTAAAATGGACCCCCGCTTTCGCGAGGGTGACGGATTCTTCGCGGAATTACCTGTTTTGAAACCTTTTCTATTATACCGTCTCAAGGATTCCTTCTGACAGGTTATCCTTCTTGCACCATAAATTATAAGCGTAACAAACACTACCTGAGCATTGAAAGAGCAAAAGACCTTTACTGTTTACGTTCTTTCTGTTTATAGGCGTTCTCCAAATAAGAGCGGTATTTAGGATTTTCCGGATTCAATCTGACAGCAGCTTTAAACTGTTCGATTGCCTTATCGATCTGTCCCTTGTTGAGATATGAAAGCCCAAGATTACTGTGGACTTTCTCCCTGTTCGGGTTGAGCCGCAAAGCGGTCTCATATAGTTCAATCGCTTTATCGATCTGTCCTTTCCTGAAGTATGCGAGACCAAGATTATTAAGTGCTTGCTCATTGTTCGGTTCAAGCCGCAAAGCAATCTCATACTGTTCAATAGCCTTATCGATCTGTCCCTTGTTGAAATACGCTGTCGCCAATCCGCTATGAGCATCAGCAAAATCAGGACTTAAGTGCAAAGCTGCCTGATACTGTTCAACTGCTTCGTCTATCCGCCCGTTACTGGAATAGGCCAAGCCGAGATTGTAATGGGGGATAGCGGAATCCGGATCTAATTGGACAGCTGTCTGATACTGTTCGATCGCTTCGTCTATCTGCCCTTTGTTGAAGAGAACTCCTCCGAGACGGTTTCGGGGATCCTTCGCATCAGGTGATTTTCTGACGGTGTCCGTGAAAAGGGTATAATCATTCCTCCACACTTGATTCCTCTTGATAGTTGCCACGGAATATGAACCGACGATTATCATAAAGATAATGCTGATGCTCCCTACTGCACGGGGAAACTTCTCCTTGGCCCAGGAGAAAAAACTCCCCATAAGAAGCACATAACCAACAGAAGGCAGGTAAAGGTATCTCTCGGCAAAAGGCTTCCCGCTTATTGCCTTTATATAAAAAACCGGCAAAAGAGGAATCACAATTAGCAAAAGACTGAAAAAAACCATTCTGTTTTTTTTGTATGCTGCCATCGCACCAATAAGAAAAATAACGGTAACAACAATAGAGATCAGCCCCTGTGCCTCAATAATAGAGTGTATCGGATGGAATGTATGCCATACATTCAAATTAAAAGGCCACAGGAGACTTGTAAGATACGATCTAAAAAGAGGAAGAACATTGATGATGAATTGATAAGTGCTCAGGTCAGCATAAGATTCTATAGGGGCAAAACCTCTCAGAGCATAATATCTTGCTAAAAGATAGAGACCCGAAACGACTACATAGGGAATATATCTCTTAACGACTTCGACTATAGTCCCATCCCATTTCTTAAACAGGCAGTCATAGGCCATCAGCACGATGGGTAGGGTAATGGCAGGCTCCTTAAAAAGAATTGCTGCCGCAAACGATAGTATCGATAAAAGATAATCTCTTTTGGAGCCATCACGAAACGAAATATAAAGATAAAAAGAGAGAAGGTAGAAAAATGTAAAGGCTACGTCCGGTAATCCGGCTATCCACGTCACAGCCTCTGTATGGATGGGGTGGCTGGCAAATAATAAGGCGGCTATAGAAGAAGGCAGGAGATGAGAATCAGAGGACGAGAATTGGAATTTTTGCAAAAGTTTCATTGTGATAATAAAGACCAAAACTGAAACGCCGGCATGAAACAGGATATTTACGAAATGGAACCCCCAGGGTTTGAGTCCGAAGATATGATAGGAGAACATATAGAACGTATGCATGAGAGGCCGGTAGTAGTTTGAAGTCTTGGTACCAGTCTGGAAGCTCCATACACTTTTCGAAAATATATCGGGGAGGTGCCTAATATCCTTAATCCAGGGGTTGTCCCAGACCTGGGTCACATCATCATAGACAAAATCATTTGACAGGCTGTTGAAATATACTGCAAAGGAAGAAATAAAGATAACAATTATTACCAGTAGCAGGGTGAACTGCGAGACAGGTTCCCGCGTTGCAACTTTTTTTTGTGTTTTATGAGATTCTTTAATCTTTTTTTTCGCCATTCATACGTCTTTATGATCTCTGTATTTTCGGTTGCTTATCTATTGTTGGAGGCTACAAAAAGAGCGGTTAATGTCTCGGTTCTCATGCGGTAACTTGAGAGAGGAGCTTGCTCAAAATAAAAGTCCTTTTCATCGATGCAACAGTCTTCAGGCGCATTCGCAAAATCGAGGATATAGGGGTTTCCGTTCTTGTTCTTTTTGTCTGTTCTGAAGAGATGTCTGTATGTCTGAATGTCCGTGAAGTAAGCGGAAAGGATATCAATCCATTCCCCGACCTCCAGGTTTGTGTGATGGAAAGGGTTGTCCTCAACCGGCTCTCCTCCGTAGAGAGGAGGAGTTGCAAGAATCAGTATCCCGTCATCCATAAGGACATCCTTAACCGACTTGAAAAAGCCGTCATAATTCTTCAGATGTTCAATCATATTCGAAGAAAAAATAACGTCAACGAACTTCTCATCAAAGCTGATGTTTTCGCAATCCATGTGTATGTAGTTCAAATTTGGTGCGCGATAATGCTCCTTCGCAAATCGTATCGCTTCTTCAGATATGTCCACTCCGTAAACAGCCTTAGCGCCGTTCACTGCAAGGTAGTAAGCTCCATATCCGACTCCGCAGCCTGCATCAACAACAACTTTATTCTGAATTAAATCTTTCGCAAAGTTGTATAGAGACAGATGAGCGTAAAAGCAGTCGTTTTTTTGCGAGGGCAGAACTCTTTCTCCGGTGTAAGTTAAACCGGCGTGAGGCCCTTCAATAATTTCTAAAGGCCTGCTTTGATTCACCAGAGAATTCAATACTTGCCCGTCTATCCTTTGGCTTATTTCGAGAAAAGATCTTGCCAACGTTTTACGTATACCGTATCTTTTGCGATATTTCAGAGCCCGCGCGAGCATCAAGTCACCATTCGTATCGAAATCTCTTGTACGTGTTCCATGCCCTCTAAAGAGATGTTGGAACCGAAATTTAAAATTTTTTGCTATCTCTCTTCTCCTCGTGCCGTGTGGAAAAAGCTTGTCCCGGAGTTCCCGGTATTTGTAAGAAAGACTATTTGGTCGGTGAACGCCCAGCTGAGATTCAAGAACCCGTATTTGGGTATCTCTTTCCTGTATCGCTTTGAGCAGTGAAATTTCAACTGTATCTTTATTTTCCAGACAAGTCAAAATCCCTTTTTCGATCATCCCGGGATCGATATCTGTATGTTTGCTGAATTCCTGCAGCGAGGATGCGATTGTACCCCAGCTTTGTCCTGCTGTAATTGCCCTCTTCGTTGCCTCAAGATACCCGAGTCCGTATTTCTGATCAGGTTCGAGATACGTTCCCTCGGCCCATTCATTCCATGCATTGATGAAAACAAGCTGCTCTTCATCGGGATACTTCTGAATAGTCCGTCTGATGACCTTTGTAAGCCACCGCTCGTAGAAGTCGACAGAAAAATTGTGAAAAATATTGGCGCTTAACCCACGACGTGCGGTATTGTCCCACGCCAGCATCACCGTCTTATATAATTGATAGTCCGGCCACTGTCTGTTCATGAATTCCGCAGCCGTATCCAGATAGTCAAATACGTAGCCCGTGAACGAGGGCTGCGCAGCAGTAACCATGTCCTGATATGAATAGCTGTAAGCGATTTCCACACAGTGCGGCGGGAATTCCACCATAGCGTCAAAGCCGCTTTTACCCGGATTCTCAAAATCACCAAACGTTTGGCATTTACAGAGGTACAGATCTTCAAGTCCGGCTTTCCGTACTTCTTCCCTCCAGACGTTCGTTGTTTGAAGGGGATCCGGAAACAGGCTCGACCTGTAAACCAGCAATAAAGGCTTATTGTTGATTCTGATATATCGTTCGTCCTGAAAAACAGGTATGAGGTCCCTGATAAAATGCCGGTCGTTCTCAACGCTGTGTTCCTGTTTCATAAGGATCTCATGTTCCTGTCCATCCCATCGCCTCGTCCAATTTTCGTTGGCATAACAGATACAGAAAGGAAAATCCGGTTCTTTGGTCTCAAGAACCTTTGCTAACGGAAGATCAAGCAGTTTCTTCCCGTTGAACCAGTAATAGTGATAACAGAACCCGTGTATACCGTATTGCTTCGCCAAATTCGCCTGCTCCCTTCGAACTTCATCCAGACGGAGATCATAAAAACCGAGATCCGCAGGAAGGCGTGGCTGAAAATGTCCGTTGAATAGCGGGTAGGCTCTGGTTACGTTCGTCCAGTCAGTAAAACCTTTGCCCCACCACTTGTCGTTTTCAGGGATCGGGTGAAATTGGGGAAGATAAAATGCAATCGTTTTCACCTGCTTATTTTACCATAATAAATAAGACGCCCATAAGCAGAGCCACATCAATGTCATTCCCGCTTGTCGGGAATCTTTCTGAAAAAATAGAAGGATTGCGGACAAGCCGCAATGACAGCAAGTGACAGAAATCTCGTTTTGATCATAACCACCTCGGTACCACCTTGTTGCTTTCTAACTGTCATTTGATAAGGGTAAATAATATGTCCGGCTAATTCTGACCAATGATAAACCGGTATATCTTTTCCATCTCCTGTCCCCAGTCCGAGGATTCTATGGTCTTTAGAGCGTTTTCCCTGATAGTCCTCTGCAGTTCAGGGTTTCCCAGTAAATGCATCAGTTTCTCCGTAATGAACGTCGGTGACGGTTCTACAACGATACAGTTTGAACCATCATTGAGGAGCCAGGTGTTTGTTTGATTATAATTTGCGATCACGATCGCACCGCTTGCCATGAGCTCAAGCGGCAGATAGGATGTGTGTTTTGTGAACATCAGGATAAGTCCGAAATCACAGGTTCGGTAGAGTTCTGCGGTCTCACGGTAACTGATGAGACCACGGTTTTCGATGATCCCGCCGACTCCGTAATCAGCAGCACTCCAGTCGCTCCCTGCAGACACAATTTCTATTCTGTTTCCCATGCTTGCTTTTATCTTTTTTGCTGTAGCGATCGCCAGATCAAAAGCGTTTCTGTCATGCTGTGGTCTTCCATAAAAGAAGAGTTTCAATTTTCTCTCTTTTTCCTGAAAGGACTTATCTTCAGGGAAGAATATTTTATGATCAACAGCAGGAACAAAGTAGTCTGCGTGGATGTCATAGTTGTTTGTAATAAACTCGTACAAGCCTGGTGAGTTGACTA